>JANMMH010000645.1:0-5108 GCA_031373055.1 Rubrivivax sp.
ATGAGCAACGCGGCGTCAGCTTCCTGGGCTGGATGAGCGCGCTGGGCGACATCGACATCCCCTTCGTGGATGAAGCACAGATCCCGCTCAACCCCTTCTTCGCGCCCAACGCGGCGGTCGTGCCGCAATTGGAAGAACACATGGACGCTCTGCGCAAAGCGGGCGATTCGTGCGGCGCGAAAATAACGGTCATCGCACGCGGCATGCCGGTGGGCCTGGGTGAGCCGCTGTACGACAAGCTCGACGCCGAGATTGCCTACGCCATGATGGGCATCAATGCCGTCAAGGGCGTGGAGATCGGTGACGGCTTCGGCGTCGTGGCCCAGCGCGGCAGCTACCACGGCGACGAGCTGTTGCCGCAAGGATTCGCCAGCAACCACGCCGGGGGTGTGCTCGGTGGCATCTCCACCGGACAAGACCTGGTGGTGCATATCGCCATCAAGCCCACGAGCTTGATCCGCACGCCGCGCCGCTCGATCGACCGCAGTGGCGCACCGGCGGTGGTGGAAACCTTCGGCCGCCACGACCCCTGCGTGGGCATCCGCGCCACACCCATCGCCGAAGCGATGCTCGCGCTGGTGGTGATGGACCATGTGCTGCGTCAGCGCGCGCAGTGTGGTGATGTGGTGTTGCCGATCGTGGCGATACCTGCGTCCGCACTCAAGGGGGCATGACCGCGGCGCCCAAGCCTGCCACGCCACTCGTCGCTTTCGGCGCGCTGTGGTTTTGCTACTTCGCGGTCGTCGGTGCGTTCAACCCCTACGCGCCCTTGTGGTTCAAGGAGCTGGGCTTTTCCACGCTGGCCATAGGCGCCATCGCCTCCATGCAGGCCTGGACGCGAGTCATCGCGCCTTATGCATGGGGCTGGCTGGGCGACCGCCATGGCCAGCGCATGCGCTGGGTGCAGCTGGGCTGCGGGGTCGCCGTGCTGGCGGCCCTGGGCCTGATGTGGGCGCGTGACTACGCATCGGTGGCGCTGTGCGTGGTGGTCTTGTTTCTCGCCAACGGTGGGGTCATTCCTCTGACGGAAGCCGCACTGGCGCGCCACTTGCAAACCTCCGACGGCATGGACAACGCACGCTATGGCCGCGTGCGCATGTGGGGCTCGATCGGGTTCATCGCCGCCGTCCTGGTCTACGGCTGGACGCTGCAAGTTGCCGGCATCCAGTGGTTCCCTGGGCTCGTGGTCTTGATGTACGTGCTGATGCTGGCAGCTGCCTTACGTGTGCCCACCCCAATCGAGCCACCCAGCGGCCAGCAGGATGCGCCGCCGGTGTGGACGGTGCTGCGCCGCCCCGAAGTGGCTTGGTTCTTTGGCGCAATGTTCTTCACCGTGCTGGCACACACGGCGCTGTACGCCTTTCTCTCGCTCTATCTCGACGCCCTGGGCTACAGCAAGACCATGCTCGGTGTCTTGTGGGCCGTCTCGGTGCTGCTCGAGATCGTCTTCTTCTGGGCCCAGGGCCGATTCTTTGGACGTATGCAGCCGCATCGCTGGCTGCAATGGGCTGCGGGCGTGTCGGTAGTGCGCTTCGCTGTGACGGCGGCGTTTGCGTCATCGCCCATGGTGCTGGTGCTGGCGCAAAGCTTGCACGCCATCACCTTCGCCGGCCAGCACGCGGCCTGCATCGTGCTCATCAACCGCTACTTTCCCGGGCCGCTGCGCGGGCGCGGCCAAGCGCTGTACGCCACGCTGGGCTACGGCGTCTCGGGGGTGATTGGCGGCCTGGGGGGCGGTTGGCTGAGCAGCCGGTTCGGTTTTGCCGCTGTGTTCTGGGCGGCGGCTGGCGCGGCCGCAGTGGGCCTGGCGTGCGCCTTGGCCGCGCAGCGCCAGGCACGGGACTGAGCCTCAAGTTTCAGGTCTGTCTGGCCGATAGCGTCGAGGTCGGCATCTGCCGATCACGATGCCATGCCGCCACGATGACCCCGCAGCTGCCCGTTGCCAAAGCCCCAGACCCCGATGCTCCTCATGGCACGCTGCCGGGCCAGGCCATGGGCTGGCGCGCCACGCTGGGGCTGGCAGTGCTGGTGCTGCTACTGCTGTCCGCGCGCTGGGTTTGGCTGGACGCACGCGCCGACCGCGCACGCGCCACCGACGCTGAGCTCATCGCCCTGGTGACGCAGCAGTTGACGCTGGCGCGTCGCGCGGCCGACGCTGCGGTGCTGGCCGCGTCGCATACGACCATCGAGCCCTTGTCGGCCGATGTTGCGACGAGTTGGCACGCCGTGCATGTGGGCACGCAACACGACACCGAACAAGCGCTGATGTTGATGGCGCAGCCTGAAGTTCAAGAGCGCGGCGTCTCGCCGAAGTTGGCGATGGCCATGGCCGCGTGGGCGGCAGCGCAGCAGCGTTTGCATGAGCGCGCCGCGCTGGTGGGCGGCAGTGGTGCGACGGTACCCTGGCCTGAGCTGCATAACCACGCCGCGTACGCCGCCACCGCCGGCCATGCGCTCTTGGCCATGCTCACCAAGCAAGCCGGTGACGCGCTTCTCAGCGACGCCAGCCCGGCACCACCGGCGCTGATGCTGGCGCTGGCCGGTGTGGGTTTGCTCGTGCTCGTCAAGGTCAAGCCCAGGTCCGCCCTTCGTCACGAAAGCGACCCGTCGGGCGCAAGCTCCGCCTGGGCCGGGGATGCCCCTTCGCACGCGCCGCAGGCTGAGGCGCCGATGCCGCCCGCTGAGGCTGAATGGCGGCAGCGCCTGGCACGCACCCTGGCCCACACCGCTCGCCATCCGCAAGATCGCTTTGCCGTCGTCGCCCTACACCTGGGCAACCCCGAGCCCGCGCTGGCCACGCTGGGCGATGCGGCGGCGGAGATGCTTGAAGAGGCGGTGCAGCGCCGCCTGCTTGACACGCTGCGCCCCACCGACGCGCTGTGGCGCCGCGCTGGCCCCGAGCTCAGCTACCTGGTGCTGCTGGACGGCCTGGCCAGTACCGAACAAGAGCAGGCCATCGTGCAGCGCCTGCACAGCGAGGCCAGCGAGGCCTACACCGTGCAAGACCATCCCCTGCAGCTAACACTCAACATGGGGGTACGCAGCACCGAGCCGTCCGCCACCGACGTCAGTCAGTTGATCGGCGACGCCGAGCTCGCCTTGCACGTCTGCCGTGAGCTTGGCTCGGCGCACGCGGTGATCTTTAGCGTTGAGCTGGGCCAACACCACGAGGCCCGCCGCAGCGCCACAGCGCGTTTGCACCAGGCGCTGGAAGGCGAGCAGTTTGCATTGCATTTCCAGCCCGTGATGACGCTCGTGCCAGCTCGCCTTGCGGGTGTTCGCGCCGAGCTGCGTTGGCACCACCCGCAGCGCGGTGTGCTGTCGCCCGAGCAATTTCAGGCCGACATCGACGACCCCGCTTGCGCGGCGATGCTCGACGAGTGGCAGCTGCGCCGGGCTGCGCG
The DNA here is from genome assembly GCA_031373055.1 of Rubrivivax sp. Lineage (GTDB taxonomy): Bacteria > Pseudomonadota > Gammaproteobacteria > Burkholderiales > Burkholderiaceae_C > Rubrivivax. Next base: position 3,405 of record JANMMH010000645.1, read on the forward strand.
GCAATTTGCAGCCTGGCGCGAACAGTGCGGTGCGGCTGCGCCCGCGTGGATCGGGCTGAGCCCGTCGTCGTGCGTCGGCGCGCCGCTGGCCAAGCAGCTGGCCCATGTTCTGGCAGACACCGCGCTGGGGGCCAGCGAGCTGGAGCTGCGCTGGACCGAACAAGCCTTCACGGGTGACGCCGCCGCGCCAGCCGGCCTGCAAGCACTGCGCGCCATGGGCGTGCGCTTGTCGCTTGAAGGCCTGGGCCAGGCCTCGTCATCGCTGTCGGCCTTGTCGCGCCTGCCGCTGGCGGCCGTCACCGTCGACGCGCACTTTGTGCACCAGGTGCAGCAGGTCGAGGCGCACCGCATGCTGGTGCAAGCCATCGTCCGCTTGGCGCAGACGCTTGGCATCGCGACCATCGCCGACGGCCTGCAAACTGCCGCGCAAGCGCAGGTGCTGCATGAGCTCGGTGTGCAGCTCGGACAGGGCGAACACTTCGCCCCGCCGATGGCCACGGTGGAGTTCGAGCGCTGGATGCAGGCACAGGCGCTGACGACCGTTTGAGCCGCACCATCCAGCGCCGGCGCAGCCCGTCGTGCGCCGCCTGCATTTCGTCGCAGACGCTCTGGACTGCTCGCGCGCCGCCACCATACTGCCGCCACTTCGCACCCCGCAACGGACGGTGCGACCCCAACGTGGAGAGGGCACAGCATGAAGAAGATTTGGTGGGCAAGCGCGGTGCTGGCCTTCGCCGGCGTGGGCGTTGGCGCGGCGCTGTTCAGCGGCGCGCTCAAGCTGCCGGGCGCTGGCGACAAGGCTGCGGTACTGGGCAAGGACGGCAAGAAGCCCGAGGTGCCGCTCGAATTCATCGCCCGCGAAGTGGTGCAGCCGGCGCGCGCGCGGCTGCCTGCCGTGATCGAGTTTTCAGGTCCGCTGGTGGCGCCATCCACGGCCATGGTGCGCGCCAAAGCGGGTGGCACGCTGCTCGCGTTGAACGCTAGCGAAGGCAGCCGCGTCACGGCCGGGCAGTCGCTGGGGCGCATTGACCTGGCCGAGTTGGGCACGCGTGTCGCCGAGCGCAACGCCAACCTCGAATCAGCGCGCGCTGCGCTGGCGCAAGCCGAGCGCACGCATGCGTCCAACGAGCGCCTGGCCGCGCAGCAGTTCATCTCGTCGATTGCGCTGGACAACTCACGCGCCAGCGCCGACACCGCACGGGCGCAGCTGGCGGCAGCCCAAGCCTCGCTCGACACCTCACGCGTGACCATGCGCGACGCCGCGCTGGTGGCGCCAATCTCGGGCATCGTGGCCAAGCGCCAGGCCGTGCCCGGCGAGCGCGTCTCGCCCGAGCAGCCGCTTCTCACCATCGTTGACCTGTCGCGGCTCGAACTCGCCGGCAGCATCGGCACGCACGAGGTCTCGCGCCTAGCCGCCGGCATGGCGGTGCAGGTGCAGGTCGAAGGCGTGGCCGCGCCGGTGCAAGGGCGCATCGCGCGCATCGCGCCAGCGGCCGAGCCTGGTACACGCTCGATCGGCGTGACCATCGAGCTGGCCAATCCGAAAGAGACCCTGCGCGCCGGCCAATATGCCGTGGCGCGTGTGGTGCTCGACGACGCGACCGAGCGGCTGACCGTGCCACTGGCGGCGGTGGGCAACACCTCGGGGCTGGACCATGTCTGGGTCATCGAAGCGGGCCTGCTGGCGCGCCGCGGCGTCACCCT
>JANMMH010000669.1:0-1509 GCA_031373055.1 Rubrivivax sp.
CCGCATGTCGAAGCGGGCCGCGTTGATCGCGCCAATGCCTCGGCCCTGCCACATCATCGGAGCCTGTGCCAGCGCGTAGTTGACCCCCAGGCCCTGCGCCAGCCGGCGCAGTCCGGCGGGAACCCCTTCACCTTCGAGCACATCGGCGTAGGTCACGACATGGCCGTGCTGAATAGCTTGCTGTGTGGCCGACCCCTGCAGCGGGATCGGAAACGCGGCCGCGATACGCTCCTTGGACATGCCCCGGTTGGCCGCGAGCGTGACGCTCGGTGCCGCGCCGCTTTCGTCAATCAAAAAGATGCCCAGCACGTCGGCGTCGAACAGCACTTCCGCGCTGGCCAGGATGCGGTCGAACACCGGGCGCGCGTCAGCCATGGAGCCGCTGATCACCTGCAGCACCTCGGCGGTGGCCGTCTGCCGCTCCAGCGCCTCCTTCGTCTCATTGAGCAGCCGCACGTTTTCGATGGCGATCACGGCCTGGTCGGCAAAGGTGCGCAGCAGCTGCGCGTGGTGCTCGGCCCAGGGGCCGGGCGCCTCGCGGGTGACCGCGATCATGCCGGCCACGGCAGCGTCGCGCATCAAGGGCGTGAACAGCATGGACCGGTAGCCGCGCTGGCGCGCCAGCGCACGCAACATCTCTGGCACGCCGGGGTCGGACTCGGTGTCCTCGACGCGCGCCATCTGGCCGTCGCTGACCATGGCAAGGGGCGGGAACTCGGCAATAGGGCGCGGGAACGTGGCCGTCAAGGTGGCGTCGGCCGCCGCATTCGTTTCGGTGAAGGCCACCAGGTGCAGCACGCCGTCGACGATGCGGAACACGGTGGTCGAGAAGCCCCCGAGCAGCCGCTTGGAGCTGGCCGCGATGGCGTCGAACACCGGCTGCACGTCCGACGGCGACGCGGCGATCACCTTCAGGATCTCGGCGGTGGCGGTCTGGCGCTCGAGTGCTTCTTTCGTCTCGCGAAACAGCCGCGCGTTCTGGATCGCGATCACCGCCTGGTCGGCGAAGGTCTTGAGCAGCTTGATGTCTTTGTCGGTGAACGGCGCGGGCGGCATGCGCACCACCTGCAGCGCGCCGATGCCTTCGTCTTCCCACAGCATGGGTGCCACGATCGCCGAATAGTTGCCAATCATCCCGGCGGTTTCGCGCAAGCCCGCTGGTACGTCAGCGCCGTGCAGCACGTCGGGAAAGTGCAGCACGCGCCGCTTGTGGATGGCGTAGCCGTGGATCGACTCACGCACCGGCCGCGGGAACTGCGCCGCGATCTTGTCGGCCACTTCCTGCACCGCATCGCCGTAAACCGCAACGTGCCGGTCAAGGGCTTCGAGGTTGTGTGCGATGTGCATCAAGCCGTCGTCGCGAATCAAGGCAATCGACACGCGGCCGCTTTCGAACAGCCGCTGGCAGCTTTGCATGATCTTGTCGAACACCGGCTGCGTGTCTTCGATAGAGCTGCTGATCACCGCCAGCACTTCCGAGGTAGCCGTTTGCTGCTCCAGCGCTTCCTT
>JANMMH010000674.1:0-5032 GCA_031373055.1 Rubrivivax sp.
CTGGCGGCCTACCGCAGTGCGCGTGACGGCGTGCGAGTCGGCTTGCCGCTGGTGTTTTGATGGCCGCCACGGTGCACGCGAGCGCCATCGTCGATGCCGATGCGCAGCTGGGCGACGGCACCCATGTCTGGCACTTCGCGCATGTCTGCGCTGGCGCGCGCATCGGGCCGGGTTGTTCGCTGGGGCAGGGCGTGTTCGTGGCCAACGACGTGCGCATCGGCGCCAACGTGAAGATTCAGAACCACGTCTCGGTGTATGACGCGGTGACGCTGGAAGACGATGTTTTCTGCGGCCCGAGCATGGTCTTCACCAATGTGCTGAATCCGCGCGCGGCCGTGCCACGCAAGGCCGAGTACCGGCGCACGCTGGTCAAACGTGGTGCCACGCTGGGTGCTAACTGCACGGTGGTGTGCGGCCACACCATCGGCGCTTACGCTTTCATCGGCGCCGGCGCGGTGGTGGCCAGCGACGTGCCTGACTACGCCCTCATGGTCGGCGTGCCGGCCAGACGCATCGGATGGATGAGCCGCCACGGCGAGCGCCTGGCGCTGCCCGTGCGCGGTGAAGCGCAGGCCACGTGCGCAACGACCGGCGAACACTACCAATTGCGCGGCGACGAGCTCACATGCAGTTCACCGACCTGAAGTCGCAGTACGCTGCGTTGAAAGTTAGCATCGACGCGCGCATGCAGCGTGTGCTCGACCACGGCCAGTACATCATGGGCCCCGAAGTCGCCGAAATGGAAGCGCAGCTCGCGGCCTTCACCGGCAGCCAATATTGCATCAGCGTGGCCAGCGGCACCGAGGCACTTTTGATCGCCATGATGGCGCTGGGCATAGGCCGTGGAGACGAGGTCATCACCACCGCCTTCACCTTTGCCGCCACCGCCGAGATGATTGCGCTCTTGGGTGCGACGCCGGTGTTTGTCGACATCGAACGCGACACGGGCAACATCGACGCGGCCCTGATCGAAGCCAAGCTAACGCCCAAGACACGCGCCATCATGCCCGTCAGCCTGTACGGCCAGGTGGCCGACATGGCGACTATGAACGCCATCGCCGCGAAGCACGGCCTGGCGGTGATTGAAGACGGCGCGCAGAGCTTCGGGGCCGTCTACCAGGGCCGGCGCTCCTGCGCACTTTCGACCTTCGGCGCCACGAGTTTCTTCCCGAGCAAGCCGCTGGGCTGCTATGGCGACGGCGGCGCGCTCTTCACCGACGACGTAGCGCTGGCCCAGGCCGCGCGCGAGATCCGTGTGCACGGTCAAAAGGGGCGTTATCACCACACGCGTGTCGGCGTGGGTGGGCGCATGGACACGCTGCAATGCGCCGTGGTGCTGGCCAAGCTGGAGCGCTTCGAGTGGGAGTTGGCGCAGCGCGCGCGCATCGCGGCACGCTACGAAAGCTTGTTAGCCGGCGTGCCCGGCATGCAGACCATCCGCGTGCGCAGCGACCGCAACTCGGTCTACGCGCAGTACACGGTGGTCGTCGACCACCGCGACGCTGTCGCCGCGGAATTGAAAGCGCAAGGCGTGCCCACAGCCGTGCACTACCCACGCGCACTCAACCAGCAACCGGCCTACGCCGCGTACTGCTGCCCCGAGTGCTGCGCGAACAGCCGCTGGGCCGCCGAGCATGTGCTGAGCCTGCCGATGAGTGCGGACTTGAGCGTGGCCGACCAGGACCGCGTGGTCGCCGCGCTGGGCCAGGCAGTGGCGGCGCAAGCCGGCATGCCGTCGCGCGCACTCGCCTGAAGGACATGCCCACGTCGCGCGCACCCGCTCCCGCTCCCGCGCCCGCATTCCGCCCAGTCATCGCCAACGCGGGCTGGAACCTGCTGGGCAACGTGTTGCCCTTGCTGGCCGGCATCGCCGCCGTGCCGTACTTGGTGGCCCATCTCGGCACCGAGCGCTTCGGTCTGCTCGGCCTGGCGTGGATCCTCATCGGCTACTTCGGACTCTTCGATTTCGGCCTGGGCCGTGCACTCACGCGCATGGTGGCGCAGCGCCATGGCGGCTCGGACGGGGCCGAGCTTGATGGTCTGTGTTCCACGGGGATGGCGTTGGGTGTCGTCGCCGGGCTGGCGGGCGGCGTGCTGGTCGCGGCGGTGGCGGCCATGGGGCTGCTCGACGCACACGTCGCGGACGCCGCGCTGCGCAGCGAGGCGCATGCTGCGCTGCTGATCGTGGCCGTGGGCGTGCTGCCCACGGTGGCTTCCGCCGTGCTGCGCGGTGCACTCGAAGGCTACCAACGCTTCAAGTCCTTGAACGCCATTCGTGTGCCTGCAGGTGTGCTGCTTTTTGCCGCACCTTGCGTCAGCGCCGCGTTCAGCCCTCGGCTCGATCTTGCGGTGGCCAGCCTGGTGGTGACGCGTTGGTTTTTGCTCGGCGCTTTGTGGTGGCTCAGCACCGCGTCGCTGCGCTTGTCGCTGCGCGCCGTGCAAGCGCGCTGGGTCGCGCCGATGCTGCGTTTTGGCGGCTGGCTCACGGTCAGCAACATCGTCGGCCCGGTCATCGTCTATCTCGACCGCTTCGTCATCAGCGCGCTGTTGCCGCCCGCGCAACTGGCGTACTACACCGCGCCGTTCGAAGTGGTGGCGCGCTTGCTCGTACTGCCGATGTCGCTGACGGGCGCGCTCTTCCCTGCGCTGGCCCAGGCGCAGGAGGTGGACGCCGCACAGGCGCGTGCGCTGCGCCGGCGTGCCAGCCAGCTGACTGCCGCCACCGTGCTGCCGCTGGCGCTGCTGGGGGCCGTGGCGGCCGAGCCTTTGCTCCGACTGTGGCTGGGCGCGGACTTTGCGCGCCACGGCGCGCCGGCAATGCAGATCCTGCTCGTCGGTTTTGCGTTCAACGCGCTGGCGCAAATTCCGATGGTGGCGCTGCACGGCCTGGGCCTGGCGCGTCAGACGGCTCTGCTGCATCTGTTCGAGCTGCCGCTGTACATCGCCGCTTTGCTGCTGCTGGTGCGCGGCCATGGCCTGCAAGGCGCGGCGCTGGCCTGGTCGCTGCGCGGCGCGCTGGACATGCTGACGCTGCACTGGATGTTGCATCGCGCGCAGCGCACCGATGCGCTGGCCCAGCCCACACCCGCTTCGCCATGAACCACGACGACGACAAACCCGCGCTGTACTACGACAACGTGCGTCGTGAAATCGCTGCGCTGCTGCCGCCGCTCAGCGAGCGTGTGCTCGACATCGGCTGCGGCTCGGGCGCCACGCTGCGCTGGCTCAAGGACAACGGGCGCTGTGGCGTAGGTATCGGCGTGGAGATGGTCGAGAGCGCGGCCGCACTGGCGCGTGAACGGCTGGATGCGGTCTTTGTCGGTGACGCCAACGTGCTGATAGAGACCGCCTTCGCGCCGCAGTCATTTGACCTCGTGCTGTGCCTGGACGTGCTCGAACATCTGGTCGACCCGTGGCAGTTCGTTGGCAAGGTGCAGCGCCTTGTCAAACCCGGTGGCCTGATCGTCACCAGCCTGCCCAATGTGCGCCATTTGCGCGTGCTGTTGCCGCTCTTGTTGGCGGGGCGTTGGCGCTATGAAAGTGCTGGCATTCTTGACCGCACGCACCTGCGTTTTTTCACGCGTGAAAGCGCGCTTGAGCTGATGTCGGGCTGCGGCTTGCAGGTCGTGCAATGCCGCCGGCGCCTGCCGCCCTGGCATTCAAAAGCCGGCTTGCTGAACCTGGCCACGCTGGGGCTGGCGCGCGACTTCGTGACCATGAGCTACCTGGTGGCCTCGCGCTGCGATTGACGATGTCGCTTGACACCAAGTTCGACGCCAAGTTTGACACCGCGCTCGACACTGACGTCGCGCCCTGGGTCTCGGTCATCGTGCCTTCGTTCAACCACGCGGCTTACTTGCGCGAATGCCTGGACAGCGTGCTGAGCCAGGACTATTCGAACGTCGAGCTCATCGTGGTGGACGACGGCTCCAGCGACGGCTCGCTGGACATCCTGCGCAGCTACGGCCCACGCATCACGCTGCTGCAACAGCGCGGTGGCCGCCAAGCGCGTGCGCGCAACCTGGGCGTGGCTGCAGCCAAGGGCAGCTTGCTGGCGTTTCTTGACTCTGACGACCGCTACCTGCCCGGGCGTATCAGCGCGGCGGTGGCAGCGCTGCGCGCCGCGCCCAAGGTCGATGTGGTGTGGGGTGACTACCGGCTGGTCGACGCCGCCGGGCGCGTCATCGCGCAGCCGCGATGGGCGCCCGCACACGCCGACTTTCGCCGCGAGCTCATCGCTGGCAATCCCATCTGCAACGCCACCGTGACGCTGCGCCGCAGCGTGCTCGCAGGCATCGGCGGCTTCGACGAGCGTGTGCCGCGTGTGTGTGACGGCGCGGCCTGGTACCAGCTCGCCGCGCGCGGCCACATCTTCCTGCACCTTGACCAGACCCTGCTGGACTACCGCCAGCATGGCACCAACGACAGCAGCGGCTTTGCCGCGATGACCCACGACCGCGACAGCGCGCTCCTCAGCGCCGCGCAGGCCTACGTGCGCGAAGGCGTGCTCACGTTGGCGCAAGACGGCGCCTGGCTGCGCCAGGTGCTGCTGCGCCAGTTCGCGTTCCGTGCCGCTGCCTGGGTGCAGCGCCAGCGCACGCCAGGTTTCACCCGCGAGCCGCTGGCCAGGCTCTTCGAGCTGTTGGGTTCAAACACCGCGCTGCAAGTGTTTGGCAGCGTGCGCCAGCTGCGCAGGTGGTTGAGGGCGGCGCGGTGAATGCGCTGCTGGTGACGGGCGCAAGCGGCTTCGTCGGCAGCGCCGTGCTGCGCGCGCTGACGACTGTGGGCAACACGCAGGTGATCCTGGCCGCTCGCCGCAGCGACGGCGTGGCCTTGGCGCCCGGCCACCGCGCAATCACCTTGGACCTGCTTGACACGAAACTGACCGTGCCCGAAGGCGTGCGCACGGTGCTGCACCTGGCCGGCGAAAAGCGCGACACCACGCGCATGGTGGGAGTCAACCACCACGGCGCGCTGCGCCTGGTGGAAGCGGCGGCGCGCGCGGGCGTGCGCCGCTTCGCGCATCTCAGCA
>JANMMH010000694.1:0-2316 GCA_031373055.1 Rubrivivax sp.
TTCGGTGCAACCGTGCAGCGAGCTCGGGCTGCGTTCGGCCCAGCGCAGCGCTTCGTCGAGTGAAGGCACGTCGATCACGATGTAGCCGCCGAGCAGGTCTTTGCTGTCGGCAAACGGCCCGTCTTGCACCTGGCGCTTGTCGTCGCGCACGCGCACGCTGGTCAGCGCAAAGGGGTCAAACCGGTTGCCGCCGCGCATCACGCCTGCGGCCGCCACCGCGTCCATGTATTCCTTCCAGGCCACCATGGCCGGCGGCCCGAGCTTGGGGTCGCGGTGTTGCTCGTACACAGTGGCGGGTTGCTGGAACGTCAGCACGAATTCCATGGTCATCTCCAAAGATGGGTAGACGGTGCGGCAAGGCGCTGCACCTGGGTAGAGATGCGCGAGACGGGGCGCGATGGACAGGGGGTGATGTCAACGTCCGTCAGGGGTGGCGGGCCCCGCCAACGCGCAGCGCGCCGCTTTGGGCTGCGGGTGCAGCCTCAGCTCAAGGGGTCGCGCACGTCGAGGAAATCGAACTTGCGAAAGTCCCGGTCATGCGTGTAGAGCGTCGTCACGCCATGTTCGCGCAGCAGGGCCGCGAGATGCACGTCGGGCACGAAGTTGGCGCGGGCGGGTACGTCGCGGCTGCCGCGTGGGTCAGCGGCTTGGCAAAGATCTTCGGGTGTGTGGCCATGCGCAGGTAGCTCATCACCGTGAGCCAGCCCAGGCACATGAGCTCGGGGCTGGCGACGCAGCGCCGTAAGAACGCGCTGGCCTTGGGGTGTTGCGCGTCAGCGTTGTTGGACCCGTACAGCGGCAGGTTGACGTCGACGGCGTAGCTCAACGCAAGGGCTCGTCCATGGCACGGAGCGGGGCCTCACGGTCGCTCAGGTCGATGCGCGCGCCCATGGGCTGGGTGATCCACTTCAGCGCGGGGGGCTTGCGGGCCGCAGTGCGCGGCGCCGCCAGCGAATGCGCCAAATGGTCCGAGACCAGGCGGCCCAGCGATTTGCCTTCACGCCTTTGCAGCCGCTTGAGGTCGGCGAGGATGGGGTCGTCGATGTCGAGGGTGATGCGCATGATGCGTGACACTATTCAGCGTCGCATCAGACGTCAACGGATGTCCCGTCCTGCGATCTGGTGGCCCCGATGGCCACGTCGATTGCGTTCTTGGTAGGCGCCCGAGCGCCTTAGACGCGAAACGCCAGCGTGCCCAAAGTCCGGGAAAGCCGGGGTCGCCGCTGGGCCTGTCAGCCCCCATCATTCGCCAGGGAGTCAGCGCCAGAAATGTCCGAGCCGTACCAGGTTTTGTGCGTCAGCCCGCAGCCGCCCGAGCTGTGGGGCTCGGCCTATGGGCCCTTTGTCGTGCAGCGCTGCGCCACGCTGGCTGACGCGGCCACCCAGCTGCGCGCGCAGCCGCATGACGCGGTGTTGATCGAGATGCGTGACCCCGCTCCGCTCTTGGTGTGGCCTGCGCTTTCGCATGCCGTGCTTGACGCCGCCGTGGTGGTGCTCACTCCCGAGCCCGACGTCGCGGTGGCGACGCGATTGCTGCACCTGGGCGTGCAAGATGTTTTGCCGCCTGCCGACGCGGCCACGCTCGCGCGCGTGTTGCGCCTGGCCATCGAGCGCAAGAAGCTCGACCAGATGGCGCGCAAGGCTTACGCCACCGACCTTTCCACCGGGCTGCCCAACCACATGCAACTGCTGGAGCACATGACGCACCTGGTGGCGCTGCGTGCGCGTGAACCCGCGCCCATGGCGCTGATCGTGCTGCGCATCGAAGGCTTGTCGGCGATGGCCGCCATCCTGGGCGGCGAAGCCACCAACATCCTGCGCCGCAAGGTCGCCGTGCGCCTGCGCTCGGGCCTGCGCGCTAGCGACGTGGTCGCTTCCCTCGGCGCCGACACCTTCGCCGTGTTGCTGGCCTGGATCGACACCGCCGACGACGGCGACCGCGTCATGGCCAAGCTGGCGCAAGCGCTGATGCAGCCCTTCAGCGTGAGCGGGCGCGAATGCAAGGTGACGGTGGCGGCAGGCCTGGCCTCATTCCCCGGCCAGGCGGCCGATGCCGAGTCGCTGATGCGCCGTGCCTTGGGCCAGGCGTCAAGCATCGCGCCCATGGGCGGCGTCGGCATGGGCCACGCGGCTGACCGCGGGCCGGGCGTGGCGGCTAACGACGAATAGGTGGGTACTTCTCTCTCCCCCTGCAAGGGGTAGGGCAGGGGAGGGGGTCGAACGCCAGCTGCGGCGAGTAACCCTTGAACCGACACAGGCGCGTTCGAGAAGCGTGGGCTTGATTCGATCTGGGTGGTCGAGATTTACAGGCGATTG
>JANMMH010000705.1:0-16004 GCA_031373055.1 Rubrivivax sp.
GATGGGCTGCACACACCACTATGGGCCGTCATCCCACTGGCTGCCGTGCTGGCGGCCACCGCGGGCGTGCTGCTGGGCACGCCGGTCTTGAAGCTGCGCGGCGACTACCTGGCCATCGTCACGCTCGGTTTTGGCGAGATCATCCGCGTCTTCATGAACAACCTGGAGCACCCGGTCAATATCACCAACGGGCCGCGCGGGCTGGACCGCATTGATTCGATGCAGGTCATGGGCGTGAACTTCGCCAAGCCGCTGCTCATCGGTGAGTTCAAGATTCCTTCGGTGACGCTGTACTACTACCTGTTTCTGGCGCTGGTCGTCGTCAGTGTCGTGATCTGCCACCGCCTGGAAACCAGCCGCATCGGCCGCGCCTGGATGGCCATCCGCGAAGACGAGATCGCCGCCAAGGCCATGGGCATCAACACGCGCAACATGAAGCTGCTGGCCTTCGGCATGGGGGCGGCGTTTGGCGGCGTCTCGGGCTCGATGTTCGCGGCCTTCCAGGGCTTTGTCAGCCCGGAGTCCTTCAGCCTGATGGAGAGCGTGATGATCGTGGCCATGGTCGTACTCGGCGGCATGGGCCACCTGCCAGGCGTGATCCTCGGCGCGGTGATGCTGGCGGCACTTCCCGAGGTGCTGCGCTATGTGGCGGGGGACATCCAGCACATGACGGGCGGGCGCATCGACGCGTCGATCCTGCGCCAGCTGCTCATCGCGCTGGCCATGATCGTCATCATGCTGCTGCGCCCGCGCGGGCTGTGGCCGGCGCGTGAACATGGCAAGGCGGCACCGGCGCCGATCGCCACCGCCACGCCAGCGGCTAACTAAGGAGATACGCGCCATGAGCAGCAGCGTTCTCAAGGTCCAGGGTGTCAGCAAGCGCTTCGGCGGCTTGCAGGCTTTGTCGGATGTCGGCGTGACCATCGAGCCCGGCCAGGTCTACGGGCTGATCGGGCCCAACGGCGCCGGCAAGACGACCTTCTTCAACGTCATCACCGGCCTCTACACACCCGACTCAGGGACCTTCGAGCTCGGTGGCGCGACCTACAAGCCCAGCGCCGTGCATGAAGTGGCCAAGGCCGGCATTGCGCGCACCTTTCAGAACATCCGGCTCTTTGCCGAGATGACGGCGCTGGAAAACGTCATGGTCGGCCGCCACGTGCGCACCGGCTCAGGCCTCCTCGGCGCGGTCTTTCGCACGCCTGGCTTCAAGGCTGAAGAGGCCGCCATTGCCAAGCGCGTGCAAGAGCTGCTGGACTACGTGGGCATCGGCAAGTTTGCCGACTACAAAGCACGCACGCTGAGCTATGGCGACCAGCGCCGACTGGAGATCGCCCGCGCACTGGCCACCGACCCCAAGCTCATCGCGCTTGACGAGCCCGCCGCCGGCATGAATGCCACCGAAAAAGTGGTGCTGCGCGAGCTCATTGACCGCATCCGCAAAGACGGGCGCACCATTCTGCTGATCGAACACGACGTGAAACTCGTGATGGGCCTGTGCGACCGCGTGACCGTGCTCGACTACGGCAAACAGATCGCCGAGGGCACGCCTTATGACGTGCAGCGCAACGAGAAAGTCATCGAGGCTTATCTCGGTGCCGGACATAAAGCCCACTGAGGCGCAGGGATCATGAGCACCACCCTTTTGAAAGTTAGCAACCTGAAGGTCGCCTACGGCGGTATCCAGGCCGTCAAGGGCGTCAGCTTCGAGGTCAAGCAAGGCGAGCTCGTGTGCCTGATCGGCGCCAACGGCGCCGGCAAGACGACTACGCTTAAGGCCATCACCGGCACGCAAGTGGTGGCCAGCGGCGACATCGAGTTCATGGGCAAGCCCATCAAGGGCCAGGGGGCCTGGGACCTGGTCGCACAAGGCCTGGTGATGGTGCCCGAAGGCCGCGGCACGTTCACGCGCATGACCATCACCGAGAACTTGCAGATGGGCGCCTTTGTGCGCAATGACGACGAGATCGATGCCGACATCGACAAGGTCTTCGCCATCTTCCCGCGCCTGAAAGAACGCGCCAGGCAACTCGCCGGCACCATGAGCGGCGGCGAGCAGCAAATGCTCGCCATGGGCCGCGCGCTGATGGCGCGGCCGAAGGTGCTGCTGATGGACGAGCCCTCGATGGGCCTGTCACCGATCATGGTCGACAAGATCTTTGAGGTGGTGGCCGACATCCACAGCCGCGGCACCACCGTGCTTTTGGTCGAACAAAACGCCTCGCGCGCACTCAGCCTGGCCAACCGCGGCTACGTCATGGAGTCGGGCGAGATCACCATGAGCGGCGAGGCCAAGGCGCTGCTGAATGATCCGAAAGTGCGCGCCGCCTACCTCGGCGAATAGGGCGCGCGCGCGACACACCAGCGCGTTTGCGGTAACCGCCTGGTAACGGGCACGGCCTAGCCTGCGTTCAGCCGTCCAACAGCGGCTGGAGCCGCACCATGCCGTACATCTACGTCGAACGCATTGCCGTCAGCGAAGGTGCTGCCACGGCTTCCTTCGTCATCCGCCTGGATGCGCCCTCGCTCAGCGAGATCAGGCTCACCTATTCCCAGGACAACGGCACGGCCTTGAATGGCAGTGACTACAACTACGGCGCCGGCACGCTCATCTTCGCCCCGGGCGAGACGAGCAAGACGCTGCAAGTGCCCATCGTCAACAACGTCGTGGCCGAGGCCACCGAGTTCTTCTGGCTCGACCTCAGCAGCGCGGTCGGCGCGGTCGTCATTCAGCGCTATACGCCCGCCCTGATTTTCGATAACGACGCCGGTGTCGGCACGCCGGCCATCACGGTGGGCGACGTGGTGGTCGACGAGATGGCTCGCACGGCGAACTTCTTCGTGGCGCTCAACCGGCCTTCGGCTGGCGTGGTGAGCCTGAACTTCAGCACCGCCGACGACACCGCGCTGGCCGGCCAGGACTACACCGCAGGTGCCGGGGCCTTGAGCTTCGCGCCGGGCGAGATGGTGAAGACGGTGAGCATCAACCTCAGCGACGACGCCACGGCCGAGGCCGACGAGCGCTTTCAACTGGTGCTGAGCAACGTCGCCGGCGCCACCGTGGCCGACGGCGTGGCCGTGGCCACCATCGCTCGCAACGATGCCGCGCTGGTGGCCGCGCCGCAGCTCTTCTCCTGGCCGCTGGCCGCGAGCGAGGGCGAGACCTTCGCCACCTTCGTGGTGCAGCTCAGCGCACCTTCGCTGAACGAGGTGCGCGTCAACTACTCGCAAGACAACGGTACCGCGCTCAACGGTAGTGACTACAGCTACTACACCGGTACGCTGGTCTTCGCGCCGGGCGAAACGCTGAAGACGCTGCCCGTCCCGGTGCTGGACGACACCACGGCGGAGCCGACGCAGTTTTTCTGGCTGGACCTGAACGGTGCCGTCAACGCCACGGTGGCACAGCGCTACACGCCGGCGCTGATTTTCGATAACGACGGAAATACGGGCACACCTGCGCTCAGTGTCAGCGACTTGATCATCGACGAAGCGGGCTTGACGGCGAGCTTCCTTGTGTCATTGAACCGGCCCGCCACCAGCACCGTGACAGTGGCTTACAGCAGCGCCGACGACACTGCCCGCGCCGGCCAGGACTACCGCGCCGGCGCGGGCAGCTTGAGCTTCGCCCCGGGCGAGATGGTGAAGACGGTGTCGTTCGACCTCTTCGACGACGCCACGGCCGAGACCGACGAGTTCTTCCAGCTGCAGCTGTCCAACCCCACTAACGCGACCCTGGCCGACGCCACCGGCGTGGCGCTGATCGGCCGCAACGACACCGCACCCACGAGCACACCGTACATCACCACGCGCGTGGCGGCAGTGAGCGAAGGCGACACCCTGGCCAGTTTCGTGGTGCAGCTCAGCGCGCCGTCCTTGAACGAGGTCCGCGTCAGTTTCGACATGGACAACGGCACCGCCCTCAATAGCAGCGACTACAGCTACTACACCGGCACGCTGGTATTCGCGCCCGGCGAAACGCTAAAAGCGCTGCCCGTGCCGGTGCTCGACAACACCACGGCCGAGGCCACCGAATTCTTCTGGCTGGACCTGAACGGGCCGGTCAACGCCATCGTTGCGCAGCGCTACACGCCAGCGCTGATCTTCGACAACGACGGCACCACGGGCACGCCGGCGGTCTCAGTCAGCGACGTCGTCGTCGACGAGAGCGCGCAAACAGCGAACTTCAGCGTCTGGCTGAGCGGGCCGTCGACGTCCACGGTGACCGTGACGTACGCCAGTGCCGACGACAGCGCGCGCGCGTCGTCCGACTACACCGCGGTGGCGGGAAGCCTGAGCTTTGCGCCGGGTGAAGTGGTGAAGACGGTGCAGGTGAGCATCGCCAACGACAGCCTGGCCGAGTTCGATGAACGCTTTCAACTGCTGCTGTCCGCTCCTACGGGAGCGACGCTGGCCGACGCCATCGGCGCGGCCTTGATCGCGCGCAGCGACACCGCCACTGTGGCGCGCCCGCAGGTGCTGGCCACACCGCTGCTGGTGAGCGAGGGCGACATCGTCGCCAACTTCGTGATCCAGCTCAGCGCGCCCTCACCCAACCCGGTGAGCGTGAGCTTCAGCCACGACAACGGCACGGCGGCCAATGGCAGCGACTACAGCTACTACACCGGCACGCTGAACTTCGCACCGGGCGAGACGGTGAAGCTGCTGCCCGTGCCGATCTTGAACGACACCGCGGTCGAATCGGCCGAGGCCTTTTCGCTCGACCTCACGGGCCCGGTCAACGCCACGGTGCCACAGCGCTACACGGTGGCCACGATCCACGACAACGACGGCGCGGGCAACGTCTTCAGCTACGGCATGAGCCACGATGTCTACAGCGTCAGCAGCGTGCTCGACCGCGTGATTGAAAGCCCCGCTGGCGGTATCGACACGGTGCGCACGAGCATCAGCTTCACGCTGCCGGACAACGTCGAGAACGGTGTGCTCACGGGCAACGCGCTGAACCTGCTGGGCAACACCGGCAACAACATCTTCAAAGGCACGGCCGCAGGCAACACCTTCGACGGCATGGAAGGCATCGACACGGTGATCTTCAGCGGGCCGCTGGCGAACTACACGCTGAGTGGCAGCATGGCCACGCGCACGGTGGCCAGCGCGACTGACGGCAACGACACGCTCTTTGCGGTGGAGCGGCTGCAGTTCAGCGACACCATGCGCGCGTCGGATACCGCGCCTGGCGGCAACGTCTGGGCTGCCTATGCGATGTTCAACGCAGGCTTCGACCGCGCGCCGTCCACTGCCGAGCTGAGCATGTGGACGGCGCAGCTTGACCGGCTGGGCAGTGCGCAGGCGCTGGCCCAGGCGATGATCAACTTCTACGCACCGGGCGTGCCTGACGAGGTGCTCGTGGCCCACCTGTGGGGCACGATCGTCGAGACACCGATTCCCCTGGATGCGCTGTCGACCTACGTCGGCCTGGTGGCCAACGGCAGCTTCACGCAGGCCTCGCTGCTGGAGTTCGTCTCGACCTACGAGCTCAACACCGTCGAGATCGTCGGCATCGTCGGTAGCACCCTGACGCTGGACCCCTCGTTCTTCCCGATTCCGGGATGACGCCGCTGCAGCAAGTCAGCGACGGAACACTCACGCTGGACCTGATCGCTGCGAGGCGTCGCGGCACATCCTTCACGGAGGCTTTCGATGAAAATTGACCACCCGAACTGCTGCCCGTCGCGCCCCCTCGTCGCGGGCGCGGCTGCGCTTGCTGCCGCACTGGCCCTGGCCGGCTGCGTCGCCACCGCCCCCACCATGGGCGAAAACAAAGGCACCGTCAGCGGTGCCGCCGGCGGACAGACCGCCGAGAACCAGAACACTGCGCTTGAGAAGTGCGGCGAAACCCTGGGCACGCTGGCGGTGCAAGAAGACGTCAACGCCCCTTGGTACAGCCAGCTGCGCGGCCACAACCTCGGGTCCACGGTGCCGGTACTGCGGCTGATGATTCAGCAGAGCAACTGCTTCGTCATCGTCGAGCGCGGTGGCGCCATGAATAACATGATGCAGGAGCGGGCCCTGGCGCAGAGCGGCGAAGCGCGCGCGGGCAGCAACATGGGCCGCGGGCAGATGGTCGCGGCAGACTACACCATGAGCCCGGCGATCCAGTTCACGGGCAACACCGGGCGCGCCGGTCTGGGCGCGTTGCTGCCAGGTGTGGCCGGCGTGGTGGCCGGCAGCATCAGCCGCAACGAAGCCTCGACCACGCTGCTGCTCATCGACAACCGCTCCGGCGTGCAGATCTCAGCGGCCGAAGGCACGGGCAAGAACTTCGACTTCGGCATGTTTGCGGGCCTCGGCGGCCTGGGCGCGGCCGGTGGTGGCTACGCCAGCACGCCGCAAGGCAAGGTCATCGTCACGGCCTTCGCCGATTCGTACAACCAGATGGTCAAGGCGCTGCGCAACTACCGGGCGCAGACGGTGAAGGGCGGGCTGGGCACCGGCGGGAGGCTGGGGGTGGACGGTGGCACGACGCCAGCGTCGCAGGCAGTGAGCCCGGCACCCTCCCCTGCGGCAGCAGCCGCACCGGCCGCAACCACCACCAGCTCAGTGAAACCCACCGCCGCGACCACGGCCAGGCCGGCTGCCAAACCGGCTGCCAAGCCGCCCGCCAAAGCCGCGTCCGCGCCGGCCAAGGGCGGCTGACGCACCGGACTTGGCGCCCCCACAAACCACGCCTCGGCGCGGTTGGTCGTGGTGGCGCGCCGTCAGTCAGCCCGCGCGCCCGAGGCCTTGACCACGCTTTCGTACTTGGCCAGTTCAGCGCGCACGAAGGCGCTGAACTGCTCGGGCGTGCTCGGCGCCGGCTCGGCCATCAAGGTGGCCATGCGGGTTTTCAGCTCCGTGCTGGCGAGGGCGTCGACAAAAGCCTTGTTCAGCCGTGCCGTCATCTCGGGCGTTAGCTTGGCGGGCCCGAAGAGGCCGAACCAGGTGCTCACGTCGAAGTTCGCCAGGCCAAGCTGCGCGCCGGCTTCGGCCATCGTTGGCAGCTCGGGCATCGCGTTTGAGCGCTTCGCGGTCGTTACCGCCAGCGCCTTGAGCCGGCCGCTTTTGATGTTGGCCGAGGCGGCGGCCAGGTTGTCGATGTTGAAGTCGACCTGGCCCGACACCAGCGCCAGCTGCGCCGGGGGGCCGCCGGCGTAGGGGATGTGCACGATGAAGAGCCCGGCTTGGCGTTTGAACATTTCGCCGGCCAGGTGTCCGGCGCTACCGTTGCCACCCGAGCCATAGTTCAGCTGGCCCGGATGGGCACGGACATGGCGCACGAGATCGGCCAGGGTGTTGATCTTTAGGCGCGCTGCGGCCTCGGCGTTCATCACCACCACGTTGGGCACCTGCGCCACGAGCGTGATGGGCGTGAAGTCGCGCTGCGCGTCGTACGGCATGCTGCGATACAGCCAGGGGTTGATGGCGTGCGTGGCCACGGCGCCCATCACGACGGTCTGGCCGTCGGGCGCAGCTTTGGCCACGAGGTCGGCGCCGAGGTTGCCGCCGGCGCCGGGGCGGTTCTCCACGACCACCGTGCCCAGGCTGTCTTTCACACGCTCGGCCAAGGCGCGCGCCACGATGTCCAGCGGGCCGCCGGGTGGGTAGGGCACGACGAGGCGGATGCTTCGGGCCTGCGCCCAGCTGGCGCCGCCGACAAGGCCGAGTGCCGTGGCAGTCAGCACATGCCTGCGCTTACTTTGAAAGTTAGTCACCATGTTTATCGGCCTCGGAGGTGAAGGAGTCGGCGTAGAACTCGTCGGCGGGCAGGCCACATTGCTGCACGAAGTCGCGCTGCGCCGAATCGATGACGATGGGCGCGCCGCAGGCGTAGACCTGGTGGCCGCTGAGGTCGGGCAAGTCGCCCATCACGGCGCGATGCACGAAGCCAACGCGGCCGGCCCAGGCGTCTTCAGGCGTGGCGTCAGAGACGACGGGCACGTAGCGCAGGTGGGGCATTTCGGCCGCCGCCGTTTCGCACCAGCGGTGCATGTACAGGTCTTGCGGGCGCCGCCCACCCCAATACAGCGTGGTCGGCCGCGTCAGCCCCAAATGCCGCATGCATTCGATCACCGCTTTGATGGGCGCGAAGCCGGTGCCGCTGGCCAGCAGCACGATGGGTTTGTCGCTGTCCTCGCGCAGGAAGAAGCTGCCGAAGGGGCCTTCCATGCGCAGGATGTCTTTCTCTTTCATGGCGCTGAACACATGGTCCGTGAACTTGCCACCGGGCATGTGGCGCAGGTGCAGCTCGATGGCCGGTGGCGTGCCCAGCAAGTGCGGCGCGTTGGCCATGCTGTAACTGCGCCGTGCGCCGTCGCGCAGAATGAATTCGACATACTGGCCGGCGCGGTATTGCAGGTTTTGATTGGCCGGCAGTTGCAGCTTGAGCACGGCCACATCGGGCGCGACGCGCTCGATGCTGATGACGCGGCTGGGCAGCTTGAGGATGGGGTGCTCGCCGGCACCCGGCACGCTGCGCGCTTCGACCACGCAGTCCGACTGCGGCGTGGCGCAGCAGGCCAGGATCAGGCCGTTTTCTTCTTCGGCGATGGACAAGGCCTTGTGCTGGTGCGCGCCGTGGATGACGCGGCCTTCGAGCAGCCGGCTTTTGCAGGAGCCGCAGGCGCCGTCGCGGCAGCCGTAGGGCAGGCCCACACCTTGGCGGATGGCGGCCACCAGGATGGGTTCGTCGCGTTCGACGGTGAAACTGCGGTTGGCGGGGACGACGGTGACGTTGAAGCTCATGGGGTGGTGGCGAACAAAGGGGGGTGCGTAAACTCGTTTCGTATTGTCCCTTGCCTGTCTTGATGCTCATGCCACTCTCCCAGCCACGGCAGCCGACGCTGCTCATCGTCGGCTGCGGTGATATCGGCATGCGCGTCTTACGCTTGTTAGCACCGCGCTGGCAGATCTTCGCGCTGACCTCCACACCCGCGCGCTGCGCCGAGCTGCGCGCGGCCGGTGCGGTGCCGCTGCTGGGCAACCTGGATGCGCCGGCCACGCTGGGGCGGCTGGGTGGCTTGGCCGACGCTGTGCTGCACCTGGCGCCGCCGCCCGGCGAAGGCTCCACCGACCCGCGCACGCGGCACTTACTTGCGGCGTTAGCACGCGGTGGCCGCGTTGCTCGTTTGATCTACATGAGCACCAGCGGCGTGTATGGCGACTGCGCGGGCGCGCGCGTTGACGAGACGCGTGGCGTCAACCCCGCCACCGCGCGCGGGCGGCGGCGGGTGCACGCCGAAGCGCTGTGCCGCTGGTTCGGGCGGCAAAGCGGCGCGTGCGTGTCGATCTTGCGTGTGCCCGGCATTTACGCCGCCGACCGCCCCGGAGGCCACCCGCGTGAGCGGCTGGCGCGCGGCACGCCGGTGCTGGTGCCACAGGACGACGTCTACACCAACCACATCCACGCCGACGACCTGGCGCGCATCTGCGTGGCGGCCTTGCATCAAGGCGCGCCGCAGCGGGTTTATCACGCCAGTGATGACACCGAGTTGAAGATGGGCGACTACTTCGACCTGGCGGCGACGCTGTGCAGCTTGCCGCAGCCGCCGCGCATTACACGTGAAGAAGCACGTACGCGGATCGGTGCGATGCAACTGAGTTTCATGAGCGAATCGCGGCGGCTGGTGAACACGCGGCTAAAGCGCGAGTTGCGCGTGGTGTTGCGCTACCCGACCGTGCGCGAGGGCTTGCTCCCTGGAATCGTCAAATACCCTGAGGCCGGCGCAGCGCCTTGGCGCGGTCAACCGCCTGCACCGTGATGGTCTGCTCTTGCGTGCCGCGCTGAATGTCCAGCCGCACCGCGCGCTCGGCGGCGTTGCCGGCCCACAGCGTCTTCCAGAGCTGGTCCAGCCGCGCGACTGCCACGCCGTCGATGCGCAGGATGCGGTCACCCACCTCCAGGCCCGCCACATCGGCCGGGCTGTCGTCGTTGACGCGCATGACGCGGATCGCGCCGTCGACCTCAACGCAGTTCACGCCCAGCCAGGCGCGTGTGCTCATGCGCGAGCTGCCCTGCGCGATGAGCTCGGCCAGGATGGGCGGCAGCAGGTCGATGGGCACAAACATATTGCCCGGCGCGCGCGGCGCATCAGCACCCAGGGCGTCGGCGACAAAGAGCGAGCCGATGCCCACCAGTTCACCACGGTCGTTGAAGAGCCCCGCACCGCTGTGGTCGCGCCGGGGCGGGCCGGTGAAGAGCGCGCCGTCAATGTGGTACTCCCAGTAGCCCGAGAAAGGCCGGCGTGATAACAAGCGAGCTGCGCTGACACTGCCGGCCTCACCGCCGCTGGCGACCATCAGCATCTCGGCGCTGGCCACGCCTGCGGCCGCACCCAGCGGTGCGGGTGCGAGCTTCAGGGGAACGAGCGCGCGTACCAGGCCAAAGCCCGTCGCCAAGTCGTAGGCGACCACACGCGCGGGCACGACGCGTGCGTCGTCGGTGACAAGCTGCACCTGCTCGGCCTCCAGGATCAGGTAGCCGATGGTCAGTACCAGGCCGTCGTCGCTGATGACGACGCCTGAGCCTTGGCGCGCGCGGCCCAGTGTGGCGGCCGAGCGTGCGTCTTCCACCGCCTTGACCTGCACACCCACCACAGCGTCGCTGGCGCGTTGCATGGCGCGCGATTGCGCGTCGGTGGTGTCTGTGCTGGGCTGCGCGCCCGCAGCGAGTGCTGAGACGGCGAGGATGAGGGCGATCAAGCTACGCATGCGAGCCTCCGTGGCCAAAGGCCTTGGGCCGCAGCATGGCCCGCAGCCACGGGCTGGTCAAGCGCGCAAATGCACGCTTTGCCGTTCAACGCCTGCGCGCGCCGCCACAGCAGCAGCAGTCAGCGCCTGCGGGCGCTGAAGGGCGGCTGGCCGCGCCAGTAGCGAATCATCAAAAACCCGCCCACCATGCCACCCAGGTGCGCAAAGTGCGCCACACCGGTTTGGCCCGTCACGCCCATCAGGAGCTCAAGCCCGCCAAAAACCATCACGAAGGTGCGTGCCTTCATGGGTATGGGCGGGAACAGCGGCATGATGATGCGGTTCGGAAAGAGCATGCCAAACGCCAGCAAGAGCGCAAAGAGCGCGCCCGAAGCACCCACGGTCGGCGTGCGTGAACCGGTGAGAAAGGTCACCAGCAGCTGCGCCAGCGCCGCCGCCAACAAGCCAGCCAGCAGGAAGTGCACGTAGCGCTTGGTGCCCCACAGCCGCTCGAGCTCGGTGCCGAACATCCACAAGCCCAGCATGTTGAAGAAGAGGTGAAACACGCTGCCGTGCAGGAAGCCGTAGCTCAGCACCTGCCAGGGATAAAAGCGCTGGCTCTGCGCCGGCCACAGCGCAAACCACAGGTCCAGCGGCACAAAAGCTTGCAGGCAGAAAACCGCCGTGCAGATCAACATCAAGGCTTTGGTGATCGGTGGGATCTGCGGCATGGGCTCGTAGGTGAGAGGTCAAACTGGGCGCTGAGTGGTGAGACGCCTGGTGCCCGGGGCCGGACTCGAACCGGCACGCCTTGCGGCGAGGGATTTTGAGTCCCTTGCGTCTACCGATTTCGCCACCCGGGCTTTGGGGAGCTGCCTATGGCACGCATGTGGGCGCGGATTATTGCATGCACCCTCTGGGCGAACGCCTCTGGCGGCGACAATGCACGCCCGCATCAGGAGTGAGCATGGCCGGCCCCGCACGACCCCATTACAAGAGCCTGGAAGAGACCATCGGCGCGACACCGCTGGTGCGCTTGCAGCGCATTCAAGGCGCGGCGATCGACGCGCGCGGCAACATCATCTTGGGCAAGTTAGAGGGTAACAACCCGGCCGGTTCAGTGAAAGACCGCCCGGCCATCAGCATGATCCGCCGCGCTGAAGAACGCGGTGAGATCAAGCCCGGCGACACCCTCATCGAAGCCACCTCGGGCAACACCGGCATCGCGCTGGCCATGGCCGCCGCCATTCGCGGCTACCGCATGGTGTTGATCATGCCGGAGGACTTGTCGATCGAGCGCGCGCAGACCATGAAGGCCTTTGGCGCCGAGCTCATCCTGACACCACGCTCGGGCGGCATGGAGCACGCGCGCGACCTCGCCGAGCAGATGCAGCGTGACGGCAAAGGCCGCGTGCTTGACCAATTCGCCAACGCCGACAACCCGCGCGTGCACTTCGAGACGACCGGCCCCGAGATCTGGGCGGACACTGCGGGCACCATCACGCACTTTGTTAGCGCGATGGGCACCACGGGCACCATCACCGGGGTGTCGCGCTACTTGAAGCAGCAAAACAGTGTCGTGCGCATCGTCGGCGCGCAGCCGGCTGAGGGCTCGCGCATTCCGGGCATTCGCAAGTGGCCTGAGGCCTATCTGCCGAAGATTTACGACCCGGCGGCGGTCGACGAGCTCGTGCTCGTGAGCCAGGCGGATGCCGAAAACATGGTGCGCCGCCTGGCGCGCGAAGAAGGCATCTTTGCCGGCATCTCGGCCGCAGGCGCGTGCTGGGTGGCGTTGGAACTGGCGCAGCGGCTGGAGAACGCCACGATCGTGTTCATCGTCTGCGATCGGGGTGACCGCTACCTCTCCACCGGGGTGTTCCCAGCATGAGTGCGCCTCGTCACGAATTCCGCTTCTGCCCGAATTGCGCGAGCGCGCTTGAGCACATCACGCAAGAGGAAGACGGCGGCCCCAAAGCGCGCCTGCGCTGCGCCGCCTGCAACTTCACGCATTGGAACAACCCCACGCCGGTGTTGGCGGCGGTGGTCGAATGCGCCGACCGCGACGGCCAGATCCTGCTGGCCCGCAACGCCGCCTGGCCCGGGCGCATGTTCGCCTTGATCACCGGTTTCATGGAAGCGGGTGAGACGCCTGAAGAGGGCATCACGCGTGAGGTGGGCGAAGAAACGTCGCTCACCGTCGACGCGCTCAAGCTCATCGGCGTCTACGACTTCCAGCGCATGAACCAGATCATCATTGCCTACCATGTGGTGGCGCGCGGCGAGGTCACGCTCTCGCCCGAGCTCGCCGAGTACAAGCTCTATGCGCCGCAAGACGTGCGCTGCTGGCGCGCCGGCACCGGCTACGCCATGGCCGACTTCTTGCGCTCACGCGGCCATGAGCCGCAGTTTATCGACCTGCCGCCACGCCCGTAAACTCAAGCCACCATGCAAGCCCACAAAGAACTCGACACGCGCGGACTGAACTGCCCTTTGCCCATCTTGAAAGCCAAGAAGGCGCTGGCCGACATGACATCAGGCCAGGTGCTGCGCGTGGTCTCCACCGACCCCGGCTCGGTGCGCGACTTTCAGGCGTTTGCCAGGCAGACTGGCAACGAGCTGGTGGAGCAAAGCACCGGCGCGGGCGACTTTGTGCACCTGCTGAGGCGGCGCTAGCTCAAAGCGACAGGGCCTTCAAGAAGTCGCGAAAGCCCGGCCCCAGCAGCGGGTGCGCCAACGCCAACTCAACATTGGCCTGCAAGAAGCCTTCTTTGCTGCCGCAGTCGTAGCGCTTGCCTTCGTAGCGGTAGGCAAAGACCTTCTCGCGGCGCAGCAGCGAGGCAATGCCGTCGGTGAGCTGGATCTCGCCGCCCACGCCACGCGGCTGGGCGGCGATTTCATGGAACACACCTGGTGTGAGGATGTAGCGCCCGGCCACACCCAGCCGTGACGGTGCGTCTTCGGGTGCGGGCTTTTCAACGATGCGCTGCACGTCGACCATGCGCTCGTTGACCGCCGTGCCAGCAACGATGCCGTAGCGCCGCGTGTGTTCAGCGGGCACTTCCTGCACCGCCAGGATCGAGGTGCGCCACTCGGCGAACTGGTCGACCATCTGCTTCAGCACCGGCGGCGATCCGACCATCAGGTCGTCGGCCAGCAGCACCGCAAAGGGCTCCTGGCCGACCAGGCGTTGGCCGCACAAGACTGCGTGGCCAAGGCCGAGTGCCTGAGCCTGGCGCACGTAGATGCACTCCATGTCGTCAGGCTTGACGCTGCGCACCACCGCCAGCAGCTCGTCTTTGCCGGCCTGCTCCAGCGCCACTTCAAGCTCGTAGGTCATGTCGAAGTGGTCTTCGATCGGGCGCTTGTGGCGCCCCGTGACGAAGATCATCTCGCGCACGCCGGCGGCATAGGCCTCTTCGACGGCGTACTGGATCAGCGGCTTGTCCACCACCGGCAGCATTTCCTTGGGCTGCGCCTTGGTTGCGGGCAAAAAACGCGTGCCGAGGCCCGCAACCGGGAATATCGCCTTCTTGATCAACATGTGCTTACATAGAATGGTTTGGTGATTTCATTCTGGCACTTGGGCTTGTAGAGGAGCTGGCATTTCTGCCGCTATCGCATGGATGTGCTGATCGTTGAACCGCTGGACCCCGAGGTGCTGGACTGGCTCAGTTCACGGCACGAGGTGCGCTACGCGCCCGAGCTGGCCGACGACCCGATGCGCTTGCGCCAGGCGATGTACTCCACGCGCGCGCTGGTGATCCCGCCTTCGGTGGCGCTGGACAGTTTCTCGATCCAGTCCTCGCCCAACTTGCGCGCGGTGGGCCGGCTATCCAGCGGCGCCGAGAACATCGACATCGAAGCCTGCCTGCGCGCCGGCATTGAGGTCGTGCGCCCGCAGGACGCCAGCGCGGCGGCTGAGGCCGAGTTTGTGATCGGCGCCTTGCTGCAGCTCTTGCGCCGCGTGCCCGTGGTCAGCGCCGAAGGATCGCTGGTGGGGCGTGAACTTGGCGGCGCCACGATCGGCCTCTTGGGTGTGACGGCCGCCGCGCGGCCGCTGGCGCGTTTGCTCAATGCGTTTGGCGCGCGTGTGGTCGGCTACGACCCGGCCCTGCACGCCAACGACCCCGCGTGGGGCCGCTCCGATGTTGAACCGCTGGGCTTGCGTGAGCTCTTCGCGCAGTGCGATGGTGTTTGCGTGCTGCTCGCTTACTTCACGCGTTATCGCGGCCTCTTGGGTGACCGCTACCTGGAGAGCTGCAAGCCCAACCAGGTGCTGGTGAGCATCGCGCATTCGAGTTTGTTCGACGAACAATCGCTGGCCTACGCCCTGGGCAGCGGGCGCATGGCCGCTGCCTGGTTCGACAGCATGGAGCCCGGCATGCTCGACCCAGGCCGGCCGCTGCACCGCTGCGAAATGTTGCAAGTCACACCGCGTGTGGCCGGCACCACGCTGGAGTCACGCATCCGCAGCGCCTGGATCGTGGCGCGGCGCATCGACGTGATCCTGAGCACCAGCACGGGCGGCAATGCAGGCGCCACCGGCCGCGGCCTTATGCAGCAGCTTGAAGGCGATCTCGCTGATCTTGCAGACGACCCAGGTTCCGACTGAAGTCGGCCAGGCGCTGCTGCTCTTGCGCCACCACCGCCGCGGGCGCGCGAGCCACAAAACTTTCATTCGCCAGCTTGGCCTGGGCTTTGACGATCTCGCCTTGGAGGCGCGTGATCTCTTTGCTCAAGCGCTCGTGCTCGGCCGCGACATCGATCTCGATGTGAAAGGCCAGGCGCACCTCGCCTGACACCACCACTGGCGCGGCCTGGGTTGCCGCCGCAAACGCGGCGTCGCTGTCGATGACGCGCACCTCGGACAAGCGCGCCAATGATTTCAAGAGCGCTGCCGCCTCCGTTATGAAGTTAGCGTCACCCAGCGTCAACAGCGGCACGCGCTCACCCGGCGGCAGCTGCATCTCGCTGCGCAGGTTGCGGCAAGCGCCGACCATGGCCTTGAGCTGCGCGACCCAGGCGTCGGCGGCGGAGTCGACTTTCTCCAGCTGCGCTTGCGGGTAGGCGGCGGTCACGATGGTGCTGGCGTCGCCGTCGACCCGGCGCCCGGCCACCACCGCCACCGTTTGCCACAGCTCGGCGCTGATAAAGGGTGCTAGCGGGTGAAGTAAGCGCAGTGCGACTTCCAGCGTGCGGATGAGGGTGCGCCGCGTGGCGCGCTGCTGCGCCTCGGTACCGTGCGCGAGCTGCGTCTTGGCGATCTCGATGTACCAGTCGCAGTACTCGTCCCACACAAACGTGTAGATCGCGTTGGC
>JANMMH010000713.1:0-2922 GCA_031373055.1 Rubrivivax sp.
TCGGTGCCGCATCTCGGCGGGGCTCATTGGTCAATTGTGGACCTTGCGAGATGGCCCCTGCGCGCCCATCAGCAAGTCTTCAGGCTACATGCCGCCGTGTGCTGCGTTGCCGACAACGGCGAATCGGCGGAGCTACTGAGCAACCCCCGACTCGAACGCGAGCCGCGCTCGTGTTGCGCGCGCCTGCCGACGCTGGCACCTGCCGGGCGCAGTTGTCGGAGTTGCAGATCGAATTGCCGCCAGACAAGATCGAGGTTACCTGCTTGAGCTGCAGGCCTCGGCTGACGCTGCAGGGCGCCATGCCCAGGGAGACGGACTACAAGCAAGCGCTGTGCGCCGACAACAACGGCTTCAGCCTGCACGCTGCCGTGCGCTGCGCGGCCGA
This sequence comes from Rubrivivax sp., assembly GCA_031373055.1. GTDB lineage: Bacteria > Pseudomonadota > Gammaproteobacteria > Burkholderiales > Burkholderiaceae_C > Rubrivivax. Next base: position 386 of record JANMMH010000713.1, read on the forward strand.
CGACCGCAAGGCGCTGGAAAATCTGTGCCGCTACATCACCCGCCCAGCTTTGGCCAACGAGCGCGAGCAAACCAACGCCGCGGGCCAGGTGGTGCTCAAGCTCAAGACCCTCTGGCGCGACGGCACGACCACCTGGTGATGTCGCCGCTGGAGTCCATAAAGTTGTTCATTCAAAGGTCGCTTTGTGGAAGGCAAATCCGCTGGTGCTACGTCAGCAGTGGGTCGTCAAGAGCAGTTCGCCTTGCTACCCGAAAGCCGGCATCCAGGAGTGCCGAACTGCGCGTTGCCGGTAGGCCTCGATCATGTGGGTACAGCCCCTGGGGGAGCTGTTCGATGTCACCGCGGACGTCCGCTAACTCGATAAGTACAGAACACAGCCGCGCACCACATTAGCTCGGTTTCAGCACGGCATACAGCGCCATGTCGCACAACTCCCCCTGCGGGTCGCGCTCATGGTGGCGCAGCAGGCCTTCATACGGCATGCCCAAGGTGCTGGCGAAGTGCAGCGCGCGCGTGTTGCGTGCGTCGCTCATGGCTTCAATGCGCTCGAAGCCGAGCTTGAAGCACAGCTCGATGGTGGCCAGTACGGCTTCGCGCATGAGGCCGCGGCCGGCCAGGCGCGTGTCGCCCACGTAGCCGACTTCGCCACGTGCGGCGTCGAAGTCGATGGTGTGCACGTCGATGCGGCCGACCCACGCGCCGCTTGCGAGCTCAAAGATATGAAAGGCTAGGTCTTTGCCCTCGGCAACGCAGCGCGCGTCGGACTCGCAGAAGCGTTCAGCCCAGACCAGGTCGCGCTCACGCAGGCCCCAGCTGACGTAGGTCAGGCTGGCCATTGAGGCGTTGACGCCGTCGGCGAAGGCCTGGGCGTGCTCGAGGCGCGGCACCTCAAGGCGCAGGCGCGGCGTGTGCAGCGTGGTGGGGATGCTGCTCAGCACCAGGCGCGGCGCGGGGCTCACCATTGGGCCGCCGAGCTGCCTAGCTGCGCCGCTGGGCGTTCCCAATGCATGGCCATGCCGTTGAACGTTAGCGGTGGGCGCAGGCGACGCGCCGGGCCGAAGGCGCTGGCTTCGATGGCGTCGGCGATGTCGTCGTCGCGCACGCGTTGAAATTCCCCGGCTGCGGGCGCCGTCGGCTCACTGGCCAACAGCCACGCGGTACGCGCCAGCGAGGCACGCGCCTCGAAGCCTTGCGCGCTGGCTCGGCGCAGCAGCAGGCCACGCAGCACGGCCGCCGCCATCAGGTAGCCCGTGGCGTGGTCGATGGCCTGTACGGGCAGCGGCTTGGGGCGGTCTTTGCCCAGGCCTTGCATGCCGGCATGCGCGATGCCCGCGCTCATCTGCACGAGGCTGTCGAACCCACGGCGCTCGCGCCACGGGCCGCTCCAGCCGTAGGCGTTGAGCGCCACGTCGATGAGCCCCGGGCGAATGCTGCGGCGGGTGGCGGCGTCCAGCCCCAGGCCGTCAAGCGCGTCGGCGCGGTAGCCGTGCACCAGCACGTCTGCGCTGCGCAGCAAGGTGGTGAAGGTGGCGCGGCCGTCGGCATTACCCAAGTCCAGCCGCGCGCAGCGTTTGCCTAGCGTGACGTCGGGCACCACACCGGGTTCGTCCCATTCGGGTGGGTCGATGCGCAGCACGTCGGCGCCCCAGCCGGCAAGGAAGCGCGTGGCCACAGGGCCGGCGAGCACGCGCGTGAGGTCGAGCACGCGAATGCCTTGCAAGGGGCGCGAGGGATTGAACGATGAAGCCGCGGCGCCGGCGTCGACTTTGTCGGCCGTGGCGCGAACGGCCACGAGCGGCTCGCGCGCCACGCTGGCGCCCTGCGGGTGCGCGGCCCAGACGTCCAGCGCACGCATGACGGCTGCGCAGCCACCGCTGGCCACCACCGCATCTTCCAGCGCATCGGCAGGCCAGGTCGCCACGGCTTGCGCAACCGCAGCCTTGTCCGCTAACACTCCAAGCACGCGCAAAGCCGCCACGCGGTGGTGCGGCGCATTGGTGTGCAGACGAATCCAGCCGTCGGCCGCAGCGTAGTCACCCGCGATGGGGTCCCAGGGCGCGGGCATGTCCCAGCCTTGGGGTTGGATCGAGCGGCCGAACCACAGCGAGGCCAAGCGCCGGCTCACTGTCAGCGCCGGGCTTTGCCCCGTGTGTGCCGCCACCCACTGGGCCAGCGCCGCACCGGCCGCGGCCACCGCAGCTGCGGCGAAGTCGCTGACGGCGAAGACCGAGGGCAGCTCGTCGGCGTCGGTGAAGCGCACGTTGGCGCAGGTTTGCGGCGCGAGTTGCAGCGCGTGGCCCATGGTCGCAAGCAGGCGCTGGGCGCGGCTGTGGTCGTTGGTCGTGGTGTCGGATGGCATGGGCCGGATGATTGGTGCGCGCGTACATGACGTCAAGCCACGGCGTCCATCGAAAGCGGGCGCGGTACGCTACGCGCCATGAACGCCTTCACCGCCCAAATCCACTGGCAGCGCCAAGGCGCGGTCTTCACCGACAAACGCTACAGCCGTGGCCACCTGTGGCACTTTGACGGCGGCA
>JANMMH010000726.1:0-3925 GCA_031373055.1 Rubrivivax sp.
TGTGGTTTGGCAAAGGCAGCGTGCCGCACGTGGCGGGCCTGCAGTCGCAACTGCGTGAGCAGCTCGCCACCAACGACGCCGCACGCCAGCGCAACGCGCGCCTGGCGGCGGAAGTGGGCGACCTACGCGAAGGCCTTGAGATGGTGGAAGAGACCGCCCGGCGCGAACTCGGCATGGTGCGTGAACACGAGATCCTGGTGCAGTACACGCGCCGGCGCTGATCACATCCGCACCCGTGCTTGACACCCTGCTGGCCGCCGCGCGGCCTGTGCTCGCCCCCGCCTTCACGCTGCTGAGCAGCCCCGTCACCTGGCTGGAGGTCGTAGCCTTCGTGCTCAGCATCGCCATGGTGCTGGCCAACCTGCGCGTCAAAGTCATCGGCTGGCCGCTGGCCATCGCCGCGTCGCTTTTGTATGCGCTGCTCTTTGCCGACAGCAAGCTCTACGGCGAAGCGGCGCTGCAAATCTTCTTCGTTGCGGTGTCGTGCTGGGGCTGGTGGCAGTGGCGTCGTGGCAGCACCCCCGACGGCCGCGCGCTCGCCGTGCACACGCTGCGCCCGCGCCAGCGTTTGGCCGTCCTGCTGGCCACGCTGGCGGCCTGGCCGCTGCTGGCGCTGGCCTTGATGCGGCTCACCGACAGCGACGTGCCCTGGCTCGATGCGCTGCCCACCGTGGCCAGCGTCACCGGACAGCTGCTGCTGGGCCGCAAGCTGGTGGAGAACTGGCCGGTCTGGTTGGCGGTCAACGTCTTCAGCGTCGGCCTCTTTGCCTACAAGGAGCTTTGGCTAACGTCCGTCTTGTACGCCATTTTTGCCGGGCTCTCGGTATGGGGCTGGCGCGCTTGGCAGCAACGCTTGGGGGCGCGCGCGTGATGGCCGGCGTGATGGCCGGCGTGGTGGTGGCCATCGTCGGTGCCGAGAGCACCGGCAAGACGACGCTGGCGCAGGCGCTCGTGCCGCGCCTGGCTGAGCTCAGTGGCCTGCGCTGCACCTGGGTGCCAGAGCCGCTGCGCCAATGGTGCGACGCGATGGGCCGCACGCCGCGCCGCGATGAGCAGGCCGACATCGCCGCGATGCATCAAAAAGCCATCGACGACGCAGCGCTCGCGCACGACATCGTGCTGTGCGACACCACGCCGCTGATGGTGGCCATCTACAGCCGCTACCTCTTTGACGACACCAGCCTGATGCCTGCGGCCATAGCCTGGCAGCGCCGCTGCGCTGCCACGCTCTTGATGGCGCTGGACGTGCCCTGGGTGGCCGACGGCTTGCAGCGTGACGGCGCCCATGTGCGCGCACCCATCGACACCCTGCTGCGAGATGCATTGAGCGCGCATGCGCTGCCCTGGTCCGTCGTGCGAGGCACGGGCGAGCAGCGCATCGAAAGCGCCATCGACGCGCTGGCACCACTCTTGCGCCAAAACAAGGCCGGACGCGGACTCTTCACACGGCTCAGCGAGCGCAACGCGCTGCGCAGCGCAGCTACATGGCAGTGCGAACACTGCGACGACCCGGCCTGCGAACACCTTGAGCTCACGCGCCGGCGCGGCGTGGCGTCGTGAGCACGCCGCCAAGCGTGGCGGTGGTGGGCGCAGGCCCCGCCGGCTTAATGGCCGCCGAGGTGCTGGCCCAGGGCGGCGCCACCGTGCACGTGTTTGACGCCATGCCCTCGGTCGGGCGCAAGTTCTTGCTGGCCGGTCGCGGCGGGCTGAACCTCACGCATGCCGAGCCGCTGGAAAACTTCCTCAGCCGCTACGCCGAACGTGAAGCCGCGTTGGCCCCGGCTGTGCATTCATTTAACCCGTTAGCACAGCGCAGCTGGGCTGCCCGCCTGGGCATTGAGACCTTTGTCGGCAGCTCGGGCCGCGTCTTCCCCGCCGACATGAAAGGCGCGCCGCTGCTGCGTGTCTGGCTGCACCGTCTGCGCGCGGGGGGCGTGGTGTTCCACACGCGCCAGCGCTGGCAGGGCTGGGCGCAAAACGGCGCGCTGTGCTTCGCCTCGCCCGCAGGCAGCACGCAGCACCACGCCGACGCCACCGTGCTGGCGCTGGGCGGTGCGAGCTGGCCGCGCCTGGGCTCCGACGGCGCCTGGGTGCCGCTCTTGCAAGCACGCGGCGTGGAGGTGGCGCCGCTCAAGCCTGCCAACTGTGGCTTTGACGTGAGTGGTGGCTGGAGCCCCTACCTGCGCGAGCGCTTTGCCGGCCAGCCCGTCAAACCCGTGGCCGCCAGCTTCACGGCCAGCAACAGCAGCGTGAGCAGGCAACAAGGCGAATTCGTGCTCACCGACAGCGGCGTCGAAGGCAGCCTCATTTACGCCTTCGCCGCACTGCTGCGCGAGGCCATCGCGCGTGATGGCCATGCCGTGCTGCACCTGGACCTGCTGCCCGACCACAGCGCCGAGCACGTCCTGGCCGAAGTCGCCCGCCCACGTGGCCCGCGCAGCTTGGCGACACACTTGAAGAGCCGCTTGGGGCTCCAAGGCCTGAAGCTGGCGCTGCTGCACGAGGTCTTGCCGGGTGATCGCATTCAAGACACTCCCCGCCTTGCCGCCACACTGAAGGCCTTGCCGCTGACGCTGGTCAGGGCCCGCCCCATCGCCGAGGCCATCAGCACCGCCGGCGGCGTACGCTTCGAAGCGATGGACGAACACTTCATGCTGCGCGCCGCACCGGGCGTTTTCTGCGCGGGCGAAATGCTCGACTGGGAAGCACCGACCGGCGGCTACTTGCTCACCGCCTGCATGGCCACCGGCCGCGCGGCCGCTGCGGGCACCTTGCGCTGGTGCGCTCAACCCAACGCCGCCAGCACGATGTCGCGCGCATAGGGCGCCGCCACCTCGGCCAGGAAGCGCGGGAAGTCGACATGCGCCTGGTCGTCGGCGCGGTCAGACACCGTGCGCAGCACCGCCAGCGACCGCGCGAAGTCGGCGCAGACCTGCGCCATGGCCGCACCTTCCATATCCACCGCCAGCGCGTCGGGCAGCTCGTGTTTCAAGCGCTGCGCCTCGGCGGCCGAGGACACAAACCGGTCTCCGCTAACGATCAAACCGTGGTGAAGTTGTGGCGCGTGGATACCGAAGGCCGCGAGCTCGGGATGCCCGCGCGCCAACACCTCGGCGGCACCGGCTTGCAGCGTCGCGGTCAGCGCCGCGTCTGTGTCGAAGTGGCTGCGGCCCGTGCCGGGAACTTGCCATCGCGGGAAGATGGGCGACGCGTCCATGTCGTGCTGCAAGAGCGTGCGCGCCAGCACCACATCGCCCACCTTCACGCCCTTGCCTAGGCCACCGGCCACGCCGGTGAAAACGACTGCGCTGGCAGCAAAGTGCTGGCACAGCAGCGTGGCCGTGCTGGCGGACGCCACTTTGCCGATGCCGCTGAGGACCAGCACCACGTCACGCTCTGCAAGTCTCCCGACGTGGAAGTCACGTCCGGCCACATGTTGCACTGTGGCACCGTGCAACAGTGGCATCAGCGCCGAGATCTCGTCGGGCATGGCAGAAACGATGGCCAGGGTCACGTTGTGCAGCTCCTTGGGGCCCCATGGCTCGCCGCACAATGCAGCTCCCTTGCCTGGCCCTGCTTGATGATCGCATCCACCGTCCGTGTTCTGTCTGTCATCCCGCCGATGACGCAGCTCAACACCCCCTACCCATCCACCGCCTATCTCACCGGTTTCTTGCGCTCGCGCGGCGTGCACGCGGTGCAGGAAGACCTGGCGCTGGCCTTGATCTTGAAGCTGCTGTCGCGCGACGGGCTGCGTGGCCTGCACGAGCACATCGTTGGGTCGAAGGGCCTCAGGCTAACGCCCGCGACCCAAGCCTTCACCGATCAATTCGATCGTTATGAAGCGACCATCAACGCAGCCATCGCCTACCTGCAAGGCCGCGACCCCACGCTAGCGCATCGCATCTGCAGCCGCTGCTTCCTG
>JANMMH010000732.1:0-2166 GCA_031373055.1 Rubrivivax sp.
GTCACTACCGTCGAAACAACAATGATGGCGGGCATGACAAACTCCCAGCGTTCCGAGGATTCTCAATCTTCTAACGATGGGGTGACGCAAAGGTGCAACCGAGCAATGTGCTGGGTCTCAAATCCGGTCATGGCTGGCCGCTCTTGGGCCTGGCGCGCATGGTCGCGCGCGGGTGGTTTCGCCACGTACGGACGGTGGACGAAGCCTGGGTCAACTACGTCGCACTCGACGATGTCGCGGAGGCCTTGCTGGCTGCCGTGCAGCATGAGCAAGCGCAAGGCGTCTACATCGTCAATACGCCGGTGCCGCTGCGTGCGCTCATAGGCTGGATGGCGAGCGAGCTGGGCGTGCCCGCGCCGACGCGCGCGATTCCAGCCTGGCTGGCCTGGGCCGCGGCCGGCGCTGGTGCGGTGGGCAGCGCGCTGCTGCGTCGTGAGCTGCCCATCTCGCCGTCGCGCGTGCGCGAGCTGAGCAACTCCACGCGTTACGACGGCAGCGCGCTCACGCGCGAGCTCGGTTTTGCCTACCCCGTCGGCATCGAGCACGCACTGCGCACGCTGATGCAACAGTACCGGCGCGACGGCTTGGTGCCCGGCGTGAAGGCGGCTTGAAAGCATGCGCATCCTGTACGTTAGCGACGCACTGAGCATCCACACCCAGCGCTGGGCCGAGGCCATGCGCGACGCGGGTGAAGAGGTCCACATCGCCAGCTTTCGCGCGGCCAGCATCACCGGTGTGACGGTGCACGTGCTGCCCACCGCTGGGCTGGGCAAGGCCGGCTATGTGCTCGCCGTGCCGGTGCTGCGCCGGCTGTGCGCACGGCTGCGGCCTGATGTGGTGCACGCCCAGTACGTCACGAGCTATGGATTTCTGGCGGCCATGGCGCGCCTGAAGCCGCTGGTGGTCACGGCCTGGGGTAGCGACGTGCTGCTCAGCCCGCGCGAATCGCGCTTTGCACACTGGCGGGCCCAGCGCGCACTCGCTGGCGCCGACCAGGTTACGACCGTGGCCGGGCACATGAATCCGGCGGTGGTGGCGCTGGGCGTGCTTGAGGCTTCCGTCATGGCCATGCCCTTTGGTGTCGACACGGCGCTCTTTAGCCCGCCCGCCACGCCGCGCGCCGCCACGCCGCCGCTGCGCGTCATCTCCACGCGCAACTTCGCGCCGGTGTACAGCGTGCACACGGCCGTTGAGGCGCTGGTCTTGCTGCGCATGCGCGGGCTCGATGTGCAGCTTGAGCTCGTGGGCGCCGGTCCGCTGCGCGAGGCGCTGCAGGCGCAGGTGCAGGCGGCCGGCTTGGGGCTGCACGTGCGCTTTCACGGCCACGTCAGCCACCCGCAGCTGGCGGCCTTGCTCGGTGCGGCGCATGTCTTCGTCAGCACGGCGGTGTCAGACGGCAACAACGTCTCGCTCAACGAAGCCATGGCCTGCGGCTGCTTTCCGCTGGCCACCGACATCGCGGCCAATGCACAGTGGCTCAGCAGCGGCCGCAACGGTGTGCTCTTCGCGCCGGGCGATGCGCAGGCTTTGGCCGATGGCATCGCGGCCGTGGCGAGCGACGCGGCCTGGCGCGAGGCCGCTGCCGCAGAGAATCGGCACATCGTGCTCACGCGCGCCGACTGGCGCTTGAGCGTGCAGCGTATGCGCGCGCTGTATGCCGGGCTGGCGGCGCGGCGGTCGGAGGGCAATCCATGAGTCAAGGTTTGGTCATTTTTGGAACCGGCGCGCATGCGCGCAAGGCCTACCACTGCGCCACGCTGGGTGGCGGCGTGGTGCGCGCTTTTGCTGACGAGAACGCGGCGGCCACGAGCCCCGTCGCTGGCGTGCCGATGTGCACGCCGGCTGAGCTGGCGGCGCTGTCGTCGCCTCAGCGCGTCTTCGTCGCCATCGGCCACAGTGCCACGCGCAAGCGACTGATGGACGCCTTCGCCGCGCAAGGCTGGCAGCTGCCGGCGCTGGTGCATCCGCGCGCCTCGGTCGCGCCTGATGCCGTGTTGGCTGAAGGATGCATCGTCGCGGCCGGCGCGGTGGTGGAAAGCGGCGCCCGAATCGGCTGCGGCGCCATCGTGGACGTCGGCGCCATCGTCGACCACGACGCGCATGTCGCTGCCTTCAGCCACCTACGACCGGGGCAGGTCTGCCCGGCGGCCAGCCGCTGGCCGGAGT
>JANMMH010000786.1:0-5293 GCA_031373055.1 Rubrivivax sp.
CAGCGTGGAGCTGCTGCTGGGCTGCGTCTTCCTGATGGGCCTGCACTCCACGCTCTTCGGCCCGGTGAAGTTCGCCTACCTGCCGCAGCACCTGGGCGAGCGTGAACTCACCGGCGGCAACGGCATGGTGGAGATGGGCACGTTCGTGGCCATCTTGCTGGGCCAGGTGGCGGGCGGCTTGTTGATCGCCATCCCCGGCAACGGCGCGCGCTATGTCGCCGCCGCGTGCGTCGGCGTGGCCGTGCTGGGCTGGCTGATGGCGCGCGCCGTGCCCGTCTCACCCGCCACCGACGCCGCGCTCAAGATCAACTGGAACCCCTTCAGCGAGACCTGGCGCAACTTGAAGCTTGCGCACGGCAACCTTGTCGTCTTCCGCTCGCTCTTGGGCATCTCGTGGATGTGGTTCTTCGGCGCCGTGTTCTTGGCTATGTTCCCGGCCTTTGCGCGCGACGTGCTGCACGGCAACGAGCAGGTGGCGTCGCTCTTGCTGGTGGTGTTTTCCATCGGCATCGGTGTCGGTGCGCTCTTGTGCGAAATGCTCAGCCGCCGCCATGTGGAGATCGGCCTCGTGCCGCTGGGCGCCATCGGCATGAGCGTGTTTTCCATCGACGTCTACGTCGCCTCGCGTGGCCTGCCGGCTAACGCTGTCATGACACTGACGCAGTTCGTCGCGCAGCCGGCGCACTGGCGCGTGATGGCCGACCTGGCACTGCTCTCGCTCTTTGCCGGCATTTACAGCGTGCCGATGTACGCGCTGATCCAGCTGCGCAGCCAGGCCACCCACCGAGCGCGCATCATCGCCGCCAACAACATCTTGAATGCGCTCTTCATGAGCGTTAGCGCGCTGGGGGTCGGGCTCTTGCTGTCCGCCGGGTTCACGATCCCGCAAGTCTTCCTCGTGGTGGGCCTGCTCAACGCGCTGGTGGCCTTCTACATCTTCATGCTCGTGCCCGAGTACCTGCTGCGCTTTCTGGCGTTTGTGCTCACGCGCTGCATCTACCGCTTTCGTGTGCGTGGGGAAGAACACATTCCCGTCACGGGCGCGGCGATCCTGGTCTGCAACCACGTCAGCTACGTCGACGCCGTGCTCTTGATGGCGGCCAGCCCGCGGCCCATCCGCTTCATCATGGACCACCGCATCTTTGCCGTGCCCGTACTTGGCGCGTTATTTCGCCTGGCCAAGGCGATCCCGATTGCCGGGCAGCGCGAAGACCCGCTGGTCTACGAGCGCGCCTTTGCGCAGGCCCGGCGTGTGCTCGATGAGGGCGACTTGCTGTGCATTTTTCCCGAAGGCGGCCTCACCCGCGACGGCGAGCTCGCCGAGTTCAAAGGTGGGGTGATGAAGGTGCTGCAAACGCACCCGGTGCCGGTGGTGCCGCTGGCGCTGCAAAACCTGTGGGGCTCGTTCTTCTCGCGCATCGAGCGCGGCGCGGCCATGACGCGCCCGCTGCGCCGCGGGCTCTTCAGCCGCGTCGGCCTGGTGGCCGGGGCGGCCGTGCCGGCGGCCGAGGTGACGCCTGCGCTGCTGCGCGAACATGTGGGCCGCTTGCTGACGCTCTGAGCTGCCCTCAAGATCTGGCTGACAGTGCCGACAATGACTGAACGCCAGCTATGAGGCGTCTGCATCAGGGCTGATATGCACTGCACCAACTACCCAGAAACACGCGATAAGACGACAGCGCTGCTACGCCAGATCTTGACGCTTTGGGGCCAGCACGAGGCAGCCCTGAACCCGCTGTGTTTTGCCGTGCTTTACGAGCACGCCGCCGGCAGCAACCGGCGTTTGAGCGAAGCCATCGAGCTGGCACTCAAGTCCCAGCCGAAGCTGGATGACGCTGCGATGGCTGATCTCCACCAGCGTTTTGTGGCCGAAGCCAGCGGCACCCAAACCGAGCGCATCCGCAGCGACATGCAGCGCGTGATGGCTGACATCTCTGCGTCTGCGGCGCGCACCGGGCAGACGGCCGGCCAGTTCAGCGAGTCGCTCAATGGCCTTAGCGGCGCATTGAACGAAGGCAACAGCGCCGTGCTGACCACACAGCTGCGCGATGTGTTGGCCGGCACGCAGGCGATGCAGGGCTCGGCCAAGGCGCTGCAAGCGCAAGTCGACCAAAGCCAGCGTGAAGTCGAACAGCTGCGCCATGACCTGGTGCGTGTGCGCGAAGAAGCCCTGCTCTGCCCGCTGACCAGGGTGCTCAACCGCCGCGGCTTCGAAGAAAAGTTCGAAGCCATGTTGCGCCAGCCGCCGCCACGCGGCGCCGCGCATTGCCTGATCATGATCGACATCGACCACTTCAAGCGCGTCAACGACACGCATGGCCACCAGGTCGGCGACCGTGTCATTGAAGGCATGGGCGAAGTCTTGCGCAGCGTGCCGCCCGAGCCGGCCATGAGCTGCGCGCGCTACGGTGGCGAAGAGTTTGCGATCCTGCTGCCGGCAACCACGCTGAACCGCGCCACGCAGGTGGCCGAGCTGGTGCGCAGCCGCACGCGGGGGATGAAGCTGCGCCAGCGCAGCACGCAACAAGCGCTGCTGACGGTGACGGTCTCGGCAGGTGTCGCCGCCTGGCAGCCGGGCGAAGACGCGCGCGCTTTCCTGTCGTGCGCGGACGCGGCGCTGTACCGGTCCAAAGAAAACGGGCGTGACCGCGTGACGGTGGCTTGAGCGTGCGCGGCAAACGGCCGCTTTAACGCCGGACACCGGCGCTTCAAAGGCTTGTTCATTTAACTGTATAAAAGTACAGTTATCCTGTGAACGCCTTTTCTGATCTTGCTCTCAGGCTGGTGGTTAAAACACCGGTGATGCCTTCACGCGCGGGCGCGCCGGGCTTGGTAGCGGCTCGGGCGCTGCTCGGCCCGGCCGAACAGCTGCACCCTGCGCTATGGCGTGCAAACCAGCTCGGCCAGCAGCACGGCACCACCTCACCCAGTGGTTTTGCCGCGCTCGACGCTGAACTCCCCGGCGGCGGCTGGCCCACCGGCGCGCTGAGCGAGCTTTTGCTGGCGCACGCCGGTATGGGCGAGATGCGCTTGCTGGCGCCGGCCTTGGTGGCCGCGCAGCGCCAGCAGCGCTGCGTGATGCTCTTCGAGCCCCCGGCGGCGCTGCACGCCTGGGCCTGGCAGGCCTTGGGTATCGACATGGCGCGGCTGGTGCTGGTGCGCAGCCGTGGCAAAGCGGGCGGCGCCACCGACGTGCTGTGGGCGCTGGAGCACGCACTCAAAAGCGGCCATGTCGGCGCCGTGCTGGCCTGGCTGCCACTGCGCTTGCGTGGCGACGCGCTGCGCCGGCTGCAACTGGCGGCGCAGTCGCATCCCGGCCCGGCGTTCATCGTGCGTGACAGCCAGGCCGCCAGCAACGCCAGCGTGGCGCCGCTGCGCCTGGGCTTGTCGCCAGCGGGCGTGGATGCGCTGCATGTGCAGCTGTTCAAACGCCGCGGGCCGCCGCTGGCGCAGCCGCTCACGCTGGCCTTGCCGGCGGTGCTGGCGCTGCCCCACAGGGCGCGCGCGGCGCGGGGTGCGCCCTCACCTCAGGCGCCGCTGTCAGCGCAGTCGGCGCTGTTGGACATCGCGTGAACAGCGCCAGCGCCCTGACACCCCGCCATGCTCTGGCTCGCCCTGCACCCCCCCCAGCTTTCACTGGAAGCCTTCTGCGCCACGCTGCCCACTGCGCAGCAGGGGCAGGCGGTGGCTTTGCTGGCGGCGCATCGCATCAGCGCAGCCAACTTTGAGGCGCTGCAGCGTGGCGTGCAGCCCGGGCTCAAGCGCGCCACGGCGCTGGCACTCGCGGGCGACTTGCTGATCGGCCAGGCCGACGCCGCCCGCGACGCGCAGGCCTTGCTCGCGCTGGCGCACGTCGCGCTGGCCTTCACGCCCTCGGTCACGCTTGACGAGCCGCACACCGTGCTGCTCGAAGTACAGGCCAGCCTGCGCTACTTCGGCGGCCACGCCGCGCTGCTGCGCCGGCTGCGCGATGCGCTGGCGCCGCTGGGCCACCAGCTGTGCATCGCCAGTGCGCCCACGGCGCTGGGTGCGGCGCTGCTGGCGCGCTGGCGCGACGGTCTGGCCGAGGGCCCGCACAGCACGCAGCTGAAGGCTTTGCAGACCTTGCTCGACGCTGCGCCGGTATGGCTGCTCGGCCCCGGGCGCGAGCATTGGCAAGCGCTGCAAGGCATGGGCCTGCACACCCTGGCCGACCTGCGCGCGCTGCCACGTGCGGGCCTGGCGCGGCGCTTTGGCGACAGCCTGCTGACCGCACTCGACCGCGCCCGTGGCGACGCCGCCGACCCGCGCGCCTGGCTCAGCTGCCCGGCCACGTTTGATGCCAAGCTCGAGCTCTTCACCCGCGCCGACACCAGCCCGCAGCTCTTGCACGCCGCGTCCATGCTGCTGGCGCGGCTGGTGGCCTGGGCACGCGCGCAGCGCTCGCGCGTGGCGGCGTTTGTGCTGGTGATGAAACACGAGGCGCGCCACCGCGAGAGCGCCATCCCGAGCACCGAACTGCGCATCGAGCTGGCCGCACCTAGTGATGACGCCGCGCATCTGCAAGCCCTGCTGCGCGAGCGCCTGGCGTCCCTGCAACTGGCCGCGCCGACGCTGGAGTTGCGCCTGCGCTGCCACGAGCTGGCGCGCAGCGAGGCGCCCAACGGCGAACTCTTCCCCACGCCGCGCAGCGAGAGCGAAGGTTTGACGCGGCTGCTGGAGCGCCTGCGCGCACGTCTGGGTGACGCGCAAGTGCAGTGGCTGGCTCCCCTGCAAGACCACCGCCCCGAATGCGCAGGGCGCTTGCAGCCTGGCCCCGCGCGTGCCGTCACTTTGAGCGTTAGCGATCTTCCTTTGCACCGCCCGGTGTGGCTTTTGCCCAGTGCCCAGCCTTTGCCCGAACGCGGCGCGCTGCCGCTCTTGGACGGCCAGGCCTTGCAGCTCTTGGCCGGGCCCGAGCGCATCGAAGCCGGCTGGTGGGACCCGGGCGCCACGGCGACCGACCCCAGCGGCCTGGCCACACGCGACTATTTCGTGGCCCAGACCGGCAGCGGCGCCCTGGTCTGGATCTACCGCACGCGCTTGCCGGCCGCTGCGGCCCAGCCGGCGGGCTGGTTCCTGCACGGCCGCTTTGGTTGAAACCGCGGTTGAAACTTCGGGCGAAAATCAAAGCAAAGGCGCCCTCATGGAAATCTTCGACTACGACAACATCCTGCTCTTGCCACGCAAATGCCGCGTGCAAAGCCGCAGCGAATGCGACCCCTCGGTGGACTTCGGCGGGCGGCGCTTCATGCTGCCCGTGGTGCCGTCGAAC
>JANMMH010000814.1:0-33977 GCA_031373055.1 Rubrivivax sp.
TGACGTTGGTCGTCGTCAGCGTGTAAGTGACCGTGCCCGCCTCCTCGACGGCATTCACGTTCGCCGTCAACGTATAGGTCGGCGTTGACGGCGGCGCGAACATGTCGAGGATCGTTGTCTCGATCTGCGCAAGGTTCGAGCCGATGGTCAGCCGCAGCACCTCGGGCGCTTCGATCGCGCCGTCGGCGGCGATGGTCACGTTGAGCACGCCCAAGCCGGCAGCGTTGACGGTGATCGAGCCGGCTAGCACGCCGCCCTCGATATCGTTGGCCGTGATCCCGGTTCCGCTCAGCGCGTACGGAATCGCTGTGCCGGGGCTGACGTTGGTCGTCGTCAGGGTGTAGGTGATCGTGCCGGTTTCCTCGACGGAGTTCACACTCGACCTCAGCGTGTAGGTCGGCGTAGGCTGGGCGATCGGCTCGCGCACAGTGACCTCGGCGTGTGCCAGGTTGTCGCCCAAGGTCAGGCGCAGCGTTTCGGGCCCCTCGGTGACGCCGTCGACAAGGATCGGGATCGTCGCGGTCGCGCGGCCATTCGTGTCGACAGTGACGGTGCCGGTCAGCACCCCGAACACGACGTTGTCGATGCCGGTGCCGGACAGGAGGTACGGAAACGTCGTGCCGGCGGCCACGTTGGTGGTCTGCAGCGTGAAGACGGCCGAGGTGCCCTCGTCGACCGTAGCGCTTTGGGTGCTCAAGGCGTAGCCGGGTTGCTCGAGAGGGGCAAGGAGTTGGTCAAAACCCATGCGATCCCAAACCGAGCCCGCCGGCGACTGGGCGAACGCAGCGGCGAGCTCGACGCGGTCGGCAAGGTTGGCTTTCAACGTACGCAGATCGGCGTTGCTGCCGCTGTAGCCATCGATGTACTGGATGACGGCCCAGGTCAGTGCGCCGCGGGTCGCGTAGGCCGGGGCGGCGGCCTGAATCTCGGCGCCCCAGCTGGCCTTCACCGCGGCGTCGACGTTCGTGCCCAGGCTCAGGTGGTCGACAAGCGCGGTCGCAAACGCTGCGAGCGTCGAAATGCTCGAGTAGGCGCTGAACGGCGAGTTCGGTACCGGTTGTTCGAAGAGCAGGTCGAGCAGCGTTGACGGGCCGCTGCCGGTTGCGATCTGGTTCACGCCCCAGAGCAGGATGTCGGCCGTCGGCGCCGAGCGAAATGGAAAGGCGAAAATCTTGACGACCGTGACTGCGGCGGGGGTCAGTGTGTCGATAGCGGCCAAGCAATACTCCTAAGGCGCCGGCGGTGGCCGACCAACCTGCAATGCCAACGAAATCCATGTCCAGCCCACGTCTGACATGGGACGTAGATCGTGAGGCGACGAAGTGCTCACTCGCAGAGCGGATGTGGGAGCGGGCGGACGAACAGAGCCCGGTACTCCCCAACAGCAATTCTGCACATGCACGTCGCGTTTCGCGACGCGTCTGGCGAGCGCAGACATACTACCGCTGCACGCGCACGCCGATGTCGGGGTGATCGAGAAACTGTGACGATCCGCGTCAACGACGCAACCGACATCGGCACCGTGACCTCGGCAACCGCATCCCAACTCCTACGACGAACTCGGCCGGATGGTGGTCCCGGTTCGGCAGGGCACAGCGACGCTGCAGTACATGGTCGTCGTCGGTGACGGTGCTGCCGGTGGCTTCGGTGATGCCGCGAACCGTGTTGGCTGTTGCCAATTTACATCGATAACTCATATAGGAGTCGAGTACCATCCATATCCTATATGAACTTCATCATCGGCGTGACACTGACGACAAACCCAGCGCAACACGCGCGGCTGCAAGCCCTGCAGCTGGCGTTCGCGCAGGTCTGCAACGCCCTGGCGCCAATGGTTCAGCAGTCGAAATGCTGGAACAGGGTCGCCCTGCATCACATGGCCTACAAGGCCTTGCGCCAACAGTTCCCCAACCTGGGTTCGCAGATGGTGTGCAACGCGATTTACTCGGTATCGCGCTCGTGCCGCTTCGTTTACCAGCACCCCAAGAGCCCATTCAACATTCAGCGGCTGGCGGGCAAGGCGCTGCCGATGGTTTACTTCCTGCCGCAGTCGCCGGTCTACTTTGATCGCCACACTCTGAGCCTCAAGGACGGGCAGGTCTCGCTGTTCACCCTGGACGGACGCATGCGCTTTCACATTGCGTTGCCGCCAGACGCCGAAGCGCGCTTTCGAACGGAGAAGCTGCGCGAAGTGGTGCTCCGCTCCAGCGCCAACCAGTTCAGTCTGAATTTTCTCTTCGCCCCTACGGGGGCAATTGACCAAGCGGCACTCGAGCAGGCCGACCACGACGCTGCGGTCGACATGCACCGCGGTGCCGCGGCGCTGCCCGACCCCGCCGCTGCCGGCGACGCGGCACCCGACATGCCCGAATACATCCTGGTCCTCGACGATCAGCACCCCAGCGCGCCATCAACGGCCGCGATGTCGCACACAGAGCGAGTTGCCCCATGAAGCCAAGCCCATCCGCCCCGTCTGCCGACGACAAGCATCCCCTGAAGGCTGCCATCAACGCGCAGCGCCCGCTGTACCTGCAAGCGGCTCGGTTGAGCTTCGTCATCGGCATGTTGATGCTTGCGCCCTCCTGGTTCATGTTCGAGGTCTATGGGCGAGTGCTGGACAGCCGCAACCTGCATACGCTGGGGTGGCTGCTGTTGGCCATTTGCGGCTCCTACGTGGTGCAAGAGCTCATCGAGGTGGCGAGGTCGCGCGTGCTCTTCACGGCGGCCACGGCCGTGGACGAGCACTTGCGCGAGCGGGTCTTCAACGTGACCTTTGAAGCCAGCCTGCGCAAGGTGCCGGGCGGCACGGTGCAGGTGTTCACAGACCTGCGCACCTTGCGCGAGTTCATACCTTCGCTGGCCGTGACCTCGGCCATGGACCTACCCGCGGCATTGATGTGCCTGCTGCTGCTCTTCGCCATCAGCCCATGGCTAGGCGCGCTGGCCATGGTGGGCGCCATCCTCCAGGTGGGTCTGGCCTACATCACCGAAAAGCGCACGCTGCCGCAGTTGACCGAAGCCGGCCAGGCGAACATCGAGGCACAGAACTACGCCAATGGCACGCTGCGCAACGCGCAGGTCGTCGAGTCGATGGGCATGCTAGGTGAAGTGCATCGCCGCTGGATGCAGCGCCAGCGCCGCTTCCTGCTGCGCCAGGGCGACGCATCGGACACGGCAGGCGTTACCTCCACCGCCGCCAAGCTAATCCAGACCATGCAGAGCTCGCTCTTGCTCGGCGCCGCTTGCTGGCTGTCGCTGTATGGCGGCCTGTTTGGCGGCCCCGGCATGATGATCGTGGCGTCGATCCTGGGCGGCAGGGTGCTGGCACCGATGGCGCAGCTGGTGGCGCAGTGGCGCAGCATCGTCGGCGCGCGCGATGCGTACAACCGGCTGTCGTCGTTGCTGGACAAACTGCACCCGGCCGAGCCTGGCATGCCCTTGCCAGCGCCCAAAGGCATGCTCAGCGTCGAAGGCGTCGTGGCCGCCGCGCCGGGTAGCACCGTGCCCATCCTGAAGGGTGTGTCGTTCGCGCTGCGCCCAGGCGAAGTGTTGATGGTGGTCGGCCCCTCGGCGGCTGGCAAGACGACCTTGGCGCGCCTGCTGATGGGTTTGTGGCCCGCCGCCAGCGGCAAGGTTCGGCTGGATGGCGCCGATATTCACGCCTGGCACAAGTCGCAGCTGGGGCGTCACCTGGGCTACCTGCCTCAGGGCATCGAGTTGTTTGACGGCACGGTGGCCGAGAACATCGCGCGCTTTGGCAAGGTCGACATGGCGCTGGTGCGTGACGCCGCCGACAGGGTTGGCATCACCGAGATGATCGAGCAGTTGCCCGAGGGCTTCGACACCCGTATCGGCGACGAAGGCGCGGTGCTGTCCGGCGGGCAGCGCCAACGCCTGGGCCTGGCGCGCGCGGTGTACGACCGCCCCAAATTCCTGGTGCTTGATGAGCCCAATTCCAGCCTGGACGAGGCTGGCGAGAAGTCGCTGCTCAATCTCTTGCTGTCGCTCAAGGCCGCAGGGGCCACCGTGGTGGCCATCACGCACCGTACGACCCTGCTAGCGGCGGCCGACAAGCTGCTGGTGCTCAACGAAGGGCAGGTCGCCGCCTTCGGCCCGCGCGACGAAGTCCTTGCCGGGTTGAAGAAGGCCAACGAGCAGGCGCGTGCGCAGCAAGAGCAGCGCGCGCCACCAACACCATCACCCCGACCCACGGTGATGCTGCCAGGGAGCGCAACATGAGCACGACCGTTTTGCCAGGGCCCAAGGCGGCGCCCGCCGCCGCTGCACCTGCCGCGGAAGGCGCAGCCGCCTTAATCAGCGGCCGCAGGACCGCGGGCTTCTTCTCGCGCAGCGAGCTTGGCCGGGTGATGTGGAGCTTTCGCCGCGAGCTGGCCTGGGTCTTCGTCTTCAGCTGTTTCGCAAACCTGCTGATGCTCACGCCCACGTTGTACATGTTGCAGGTGTTCGACCGCGTCATGCTCAGTGGCAGTGAACTGACTCTTTTTGCGCTCACGGCCATCGCGGTGTTCTTCTTCCTGGTGATGGGCTTTGCCGAGTGGGTGCGTTCACGTTTGCTGGTGCGCGCCGGCGCGCGGCTGGACGAGGCGCTGAGCACGCGCGTCTTCAACGCCACCTACGAGGCCAAGCTCAATGGCGGCGCGCGCCAGCCCCTGCAGCCGTTGTCGGACCTGACGCAGCTGCGGCAGTTCTTGACCGGCACCGGCACCATCGCACTGGTCGACACGCCTTGGGCCGTGGTCTACATCGCCGTGTTGTTCCTCATGCACCCCGTGCTGGGCTGGACCTCGATCGCATTTGTCGTGGTGCAGATCGCTTTGGCCTTGATCGGGCAGCGCATCACCGCCAAGCGTCACAAAGAGGCGCAAGAACTGTCGCTGGAGTCGGCCACCTACGTCCAGGCCAAGTTGCGCAATGCCGAGACCGTGGAAGCCCTGGGCATGTTGGGCAACCTGCGTAGGCAATGGGTTGATGTGCATGAGCGCCAAATGGCCAGCACCGCGAATTTGGCGGAGATCTCGCGCCGCGTGCAGGCGGTGACCAAGTTCGTTCAGTACACCCAGCAGTCCTTGATCCTGGCCGTGGGTGCGGTGCTAGCCGTGGACGGCCAGATCAGCGCCGGCGCGATGATTGCCAGCAACGCGCTGATGGGCAACGCGCTGCGACCCATCGGCACCATGGTGCAGGTGTGGAAGCAATACCTCGAGGCCAAGGCCTCCTACGGCCGGCTCGAGACGGTGCTGAACGAAAACCCGCAGCGGCCGGCCGCCATCGAGGACGGCGACGTGCGTGGGCAGATCAGCCTGCGCGCGCTGGAGGCCAGTGCGCAGGGCCGCAAGACGCCGATCCTCAAAGGCCTGACGGTCGATTTCAATGCCGGCGAGGTCGTCGCGATCCTCGGGCCGTCTGGCGCTGGCAAGTCCACCTTGGCGCGTTGCCTGCTGGGCATTTGGCCGGGCCGAACGGGGCAGGTGTTGTTGGACGGTCAGCCCATCGAGGCATGGTCGCGCAAGGCACTGGGGCCGCACTTGGGCTACCTTCCGCAAGACATCGAACTCTTCGACGGCAGCATCGCCGAGAACATCGCGCGCTTTGCGCCGGTCGACCCCGCGATCGTCATCGACGCCGCCACGCGCACCGGCATTCACGACATGATCTTGCGCCTGCCCAAGGGCTATGACACGCCCATGGGCGAGGCCGGAGGCCTGCTCTCTGGCGGCCAACGCCAACGCGTCGGGCTGGCGCGAGCGATCCTCGGCAACCCGAGCTTGGTGGTGCTCGACGAGCCCAACGCCAACCTCGATGACGTCGGCGAGGCGGCCTTGATCCGCACCGTGCGTGAGCTCAAAAGCCGTGGCAGCACCGTTTTCATGATCGTGCACCAGCAGCACCTGCTGGCTGCGGCCGACCGCGTGCTGATCCTCGACAACGGCAACATCAGCAAATTCCTTCCCGTGGCGGTTCAGGGCGCCACTGCACAGAAAAGTAGCCAGCCATGAGCGCAACTTCATCCGATACAACCCTTTCCGCCAACGACCCATCCGTCCAGGATGCCGAAGACGCCAAGCTCAAGACCGACACGCGACCCATCATCCGCTTGGGGTTCTGGTCATTGATCGTCGGCTTCGGCGCCTTCCTCGCCTGGGCTGCCTGGGCACCCTTGGACGAAGGTGTTGCCGCACCCGCTACGGTCTCGGTCGAGACGCGGCGCAAGACCATTCAGCATATGCAAGGCGGCAATGTCCGCCAGCTGATGGTCAAAGAGGGTTCGGAGGTTAAGGAGGGCGATGTTCTGGTGCTGCTGGACGATGGCTCCACTCGCGCGGCCTTTGAGTCCATTCGCCAGAATTACTTGGCGCAAAGGGCACAAGAGAGTCGGCTGATGGCCGAGGCCAGCGGCGCCAGCGCGATCACCTTTCACGCTGATCTGTTGACCAGCAACGACCCCGTGGCCGCGCAGCACAAGACTGTGCAGCAGCAGCTGTTTGCGTCACGTCGTGCCGCTCTGGGCGCCGAGATCGGCGCGGCCGAGCAGGCCATCGCGGGTATGGAAGGACAGATCGCGGGCATGAAGCAAATGCTGGCCAGCCGACGCGATCAAGCCAGCATCCAATCGCGCCAGCTGGCCAGCGTGAAGTCGCTGTCGGACGACGGCTTCGCACCGCGCAACCAGGCTCTGCAGCTCGAGCAGTCCCAGGCTGAGTTGCGCACCAGCCTGGCCGAGCTTGAGACCACGCTTGAACGCGTGAAGAGCGGCATCGCCGAACAACGCCTGCGCATTGCGCAGCGCCGCCAGGAATACCTCAAGGAAGTGGCCGCGCCGCTGGCCGAAGTGCGCCGCGAAGTCGCGGCCAATCAAGAGCGCTTGGCGGCCATCACCTCCGAGCTCGGGCGTACCGAGATCAAGTCGCCTGTGACGGGCCAGGTCATTGGCCTGGCGCTCAGCGGCGCGGGCGGCGTGGTGACCCCGGGCCAGCGTTTGATGGACATCCTGCCGCGCGGTGAATCCTTGCAGCTGGAGACCAAAGTGCCGCCGCAGGTGATCGACCGCATCAAGGTCGGCGACAAAGCCGAGGTGCGCTTCGCAAGCTTTGCCAATTCACCGCAGCTGGTCGTGCATGGCAAGCTCGTCTCACTCTCCGGCGACGCGGTGACCGAGCAGGTTGGCATGGCCCAACACAGCTTCTACATCGGCCGCGTTGAAATCACGCCTGAGGGTCTGAAGGCCCTGGGCACACGCGTGATGCAGCCCGGCATGACGGCCGACGTGCTGATCAAGACCGGTGAACGTTCACTGTTGACCTATCTGCTGCACCCGCTGACCAAGCGCATTGCAGCGTCGATGACCGAGGAGTGAACGTGCAGCCTTCATCGATTGCCGGACGTGGCGCCTTCGCGTATCTGGCGCGCCTGGCGCCGGTACCGCTTGCCGCCCTCATCTTGAGCGTGAGCGCCAGCTCCTACGCCATGAGTTTCGCGCAGGCCTGGGACGCTGCTCGGGCATACGACGCGCAGTACCAGGCCGCCGGGCACGAGCTCGCGTCGACGCAATTCGGCGTGCCCATCGCTCGGGCGTCGCTGCTGCCGCAGGTGTCGCTGTCGGCGTCGACCAGCGAGTCCGTCGGCACACGGGACTTCCCCAACAGCTTGAACCAGCAGGTGCGCACGCGCCTGGACTACGCCGCACCGCAGTCCAGTCTGACCCTGCGCCTGCCGATCTTCAACCGCGAGGCGACCAGCCGGCTGAGCCAGGCCGAGGCCCAGGCCGAGCAGGCGCAGTCGGTGTACCGCATCCGGGGACTCGATCTGGTCGACCGCCTGGCGGTGGCTTACGTCCAGGTGCTGCTCGCACAAGAGGGCAAGCTCCTGGTCGACGCGCAATGGCAGGCGCAGTCGGTGCAACTCGGGCAGTTCCAGCAGCGGCTGGCGCGTGGTGAAGGCACTCGGGTCGACACGGCGCAGGCGCAATCCGCGCTCGACGTGACAAGGGTGCGACAGACCGACGCTGACGACCAACTCGAGCTCGCGCGCCGCCAGCTGCGCCGGCTGACTGGCTTGCCGACACCGGCGCTGAACACCCTCGCGCCGGACTACCGGCCCGCGCCGCTGGCCGCCGAAAGTTTGACCGAGTGGCTGGAACTGGCGATCCGCCAAAGCCCTGCCTTGCAAGCGCGCGAGCAAGCCCTGGTGGCCGCCCGCATGGGTGTGCAGCGCAACTTTGCAGCGCATTTCCCCAGGCTGGACCTGGTGGCCAGCGCCACCAAGAGCCAGAACGAGTCGACCAGCAGTCTCAATCAAACGACCTCGCTGCGCAGCCTGGCACTCCAGCTGAACGTACCCATCTTCAGCGGCGGTGGCATTGACGCGAGCGTGAAGCAGGCCGTGGCCGACCAGTCGCGTGTCGAGCAAGAGATCCGCATTGAACGCGAGAACATCGAGATCGAGGTGCAGCGCTTCTACCAGTCGACCATGACCGGGCGTTCACGCTGGGAAGCGCTGCGCGGCGCGGTGGAGGCCGCCGAGCTGGCCCAGCTGGGCATGACGCGTGCCTTGCAAGCCGGCCTGGCCACAGGCAGCGATGTGGCCGAAACGCAGAGCCGAGTCTTTGCCGCACGCCGCGAGCTGGCGCAAGCCCGCGTCGAGTACCTGGTGGCACGCCTGCGGCTGATGATCCAGGCAGGTATGCCTGCCGCCGAGGTGGTGGCCGACCTTGACCGCGCCCTGGTGGCGCAAGCCGGGGTTTCCACGCCCGCGCCCGCTCCCCGACCCTGACGATGAGTTCCGATACCTCCATGAAACACCTCACGCTGATCGTTAGAAGATTGCTGCTCACCATCACCCTCGGGCTCATCGCCTCGTGTGGCGGTGGCAGTGGTGGCGGCATGCCCTCGGTGTCCACCCTGGGTGCGACGGGCGTTCAGTTCAGTCGAACCATGACGGTGACCGTGAATGGCACGGCGCTGGATGTCGGCGAGCCGACCATGGTGGTGGACGGCCCCTGTGTAGACATCGCCAAAGTCGCCGGCGGCACCGATCTGCTGTTGCAGTTCACCTGCCGCATCAACGGCTTGGGCGACATGGTGGCGCGCATCAGGACGGCAGATCGACTCGAGCTGGCTTCGCTGCGGCTTTCGGTGCCTGCGCCGCGCGTCTCGATGACGGTGGCTCAAGGCACGCGCTCGGGCAGCTATGTGGTGGAGCTCGACCCCGTGGCCGCGCCGATCACGGTCACGAACTTCCTGGCCTACGTCAACGCGGGCTTTTATGCGAATACGCTGTTCCATCGCGTGGTTGCCGGCTTTGTGGCGCAGGCCGGCGGGTTTGTGGCCGGCCCCACGCCCAAGCCAGCCACGCGCGCGCCCATCATTCTCGAGGCCAACAATGGCTTGAAGAACCTGCGTGGCACCATCGCGATGGCGCGAACGACCGAACCCGACACCGCCAACGCGCAGTTCTATTTCAACCTGGTCGACAACCCCAGCCTGGACTTCGGCAGCGTTGAAAACCCGCTGGGCTACGCGGTCTTCGGCAGGCTGATTTCGGGGCAGGAAGTGGTCGACGAGATCGGCATCGTGGAGGTCAGTGGGATCAACACGGCCGGGCTGCCGAGCCTGCCCGTGACCAACGTGCGCATCACGGCGGCGTCGCAGATTCGCTAGCCGCGTCGCGCGAGGCCCGAGACCACCCGATGCGCGCTGTGCTTGCTCACTTGTCCCTGGCCTGGCCGCTGGCTAAACGCGACATCATGGCGCGCTATCGGGGTACGGTGGCGGGCGTGGTCTGGGCCCTGCTCGGGCCACTGGCCATGCTGGCCATCTACACGCTGGTGTTCAGCGGCGTCTTCCAGGCGCGTTGGGGCAGTTCGGGCGACGGTGGCATTGCCTATGTCACGCGGCTCTTTGCGGGCCTCATCGTCTTCACCTCGGTGGCTGAAGTGGCCACGCGCGCCACGCGGCTGATGCTGGACAACGCCAATCTCGTCAAGCGCGTCGTCTTTCCGCTGGAGTTGTTGGGCGTCGCACTGCTGATGCAGGTGGCCGTGCATTCGGCGCTGCAGATTGGCTTGCTCGCGCTGATGGTCGCCGCGTGGGGAGATGGCCTGCGTTGGTCCTGGTTCTGGCTGCCGCTGGCCTGGGCCTGGGCGCTGGCGCTGCAGTACGCGCTGGCGCTGCTCTTGGCCGCGCTGGGCTGCTACTTGCGCGACTTGCAGCATCTCGTGCCCGTCGTGACCTCGGGCCTACTCTTTCTCTCGCCGGTGTTCTACCCGGTGGACTCGGCCCCCGTGGCACTGCGCGCCGTCTTGGCACTGAACCCCATTTCGGCGCCGATCGAGCTGTTCCGGCACGCCTGGTTTGGCGACGCGCTGAACCCTATGGCGATCGCGCTTCAGTTGGCGGCGCTGCTGGTGATGTTGCTGGCGTCACGCTGGGTCTTCCTGCGCCTGCGCCCCGGTTTCGCGGATCTGGTCTAAGCCATGGACGATCTGGCCATCGAGTTGCGCGGGGTCACCAAGAGCTATTCGCTTGAGGGTCGGCCATGGCGTCGCCTGTGGAACCAGCTCAGCGGCGGCACCCACCGCGGCAAACAGCACCTGGCGCTGCGCGAGGTGAACTTGCGCGTGCGCCGCGGCGAGGTGGTGGGCATCATCGGGCGCAATGGCGCGGGCAAGTCCACGCTGCTGCAGATCGTCTGCGGCGTGCTGCAACCCAGTCAGGGCACGCGCGTGGTCAACGGGCGCATTGCGGCCCTGCTGGAGCTGGGCGCGGGCTTCAACCCGGAGCTCACCGGGCGCGAGAACGTGCGTTTGAATGGCCCGCTGCTGGGCATGTCGAATCAACAAGTCGAACAGCGCATGGCCGGCATCATCGAATTCGCGGGCGTCGGCGAATACATCGATCAGCCCGTTCGAAGCTACTCCAGCGGCATGTTCATGCGCCTGGCATTTTCGATGGCCACCAGCCTTGAGCCCGACATCTTGGTTGTCGACGAGGCGCTTTCGGTGGGCGACGGCGCGTTCGCGCGCAAGTCCTATGAGCGCATCATGGCCTTGAAGGACCGTGGCACCACGATCCTGTTTTGCTCGCACTCGATGTTCCAGGTCGAGTCGCTTTGCACGCGCGCCGTGTGGATCGAAAACGGAGAGATTCGCTTCGATGGCCATGCCCACCAGGCCACCGTCGAGTACACCGAATGGCTGGCGCGCTTTGAGCTCGGCAAGTCAGACGTGGCCGTAGTGGGGCAGCGTTTCGACACGCCCGCAGCCGCCATCACCGACGTTCGCCTGGAAGGCGCGGTGCAAAACGCGGTGTACCGCAACGGCATCGATGCGCTGCAGCTGAGCGTGTGTTTCAAGAGCGACCCGAAGCTGCCCGTGCCAACGATTGGCGTGGTGATCCTTGGTGCCGACGGGCGCGTTGTGAGCAGCGCCGGGAACTGGTTGGACGGCGCGGCGTTGCAGCGCGACGCCGATGGCCACGGCCGCGCGGCGCTGACGGTCCCGACCATGCCCTTGTTGAAGGGCCGCTACACCGTGTCTGTCTACGTGCTCTGCGAGCGCGCCGTACACGTCTATTCCGCCGCCGAGCACGTGCTGAATCTGGAAGTGGTGCAGGACCATGTCGAGCAAGGGGTGGTGTCGTTGCCGCACAGCTGGCATATGACGCCTGAGCGTTGAGCGTCGGCGCACCTCCAGACCTAGCGGCCGTGATGGACGTGCTCGCTGAGCATCGTCGCGTCTTTGTGCTCGGCCACGGTGTGGGCGGTGAGACCTGGTTGCAGGCGCTACGCGGAGCTGGTCTGGACGCGCAAGCGGCGCCGGCCCAGGCCGACGCGCTGACGTACTTCGAGGCACTGAGCGCGCTGGCCCAAGAGCGCGCCTGTGCGCTGCTGGTCGTTCACGATGCGTCGGCGCATGCGGGCCAGAGGCCCTCGATGGCTGAGCTCGCCGCACTGGGGCCAGCGTGGGGTTGGCGCCGCGTTAACACGGCGGGCGCGCCGCTTCTCTTGCTGCGCGGGCCCGGACCGCACCCACGACTACGCTGGCTCAACGAGGGGGACGCGAGCGCCATGCGCAGCCTCTTCCACCGCATCTTCGGCCATGAGATGAGTGCCGAGGTATGGGACTGGAAGTACGGTAGTGGCCGCGGCATGGGCCTGGGTTGGTGGTTGGACGGTGAGCTTCTTGCCCACTACGGCGGCACCTCGCGAACGGTGCATGTGTTTGGGCAGCCCATGCTGGCCTGCCAGGTCTGCGACGTGATGGTGGACAGCAAGGCGCGCGCGGCGCTGGTTCGCCGCGGCCCTTTGGCCAAGTTGACGGAGGTGTTCCTGCACACCCGCGTCGGACATGAACGATCGCATCCCATCGCGTTTGGCTTCCCGAGTGAGCGCCATCATGGTGTCGGGCGGGCGGTGGGCCTTTACGAGGCGGTGGACGAGATGGTGTGCGTCAGCTGGCTCGGCCCGACACCTGGTGGCCGAAGTGACTGGCGCTGGCGTGCACGGCGGCTAGACCCCAGCTCGCTGCGACAGGGCAGCGCCGATTGGCAGGGGCTGCAGCGGCTGTGGCAACGCATGGCGTCAGCCTTCACCGCGTCGCTTGTGGGTGAGCGAAGCGCGGCATGGGTGCATCGACGCTACGGACTGCGGCCCGAGGTTCGCTACGAGATGCTGATGGTCTCGTCGCGGCTGACCCGTCGCACGCTAGGTGCCGTCGTGCTGCGCGCGCATGCAGACCACGTCGAGATACTCGACCTCATCGCCGCGCCGCGCAGCTTTGGCACGCTGATACGCGCGGCACGACAACATGCGTTTGTGGCGGGGTTCACGCAGTGCCAGGCCTGGGTCACGGCGTCGCATGCGCACTTGCTGGCGCAGGGCAGCGAGCCCACGCAAACCTTGCCGTTGGGCATCACGGTGCCCGCCGCCGCGCATGCCCGTGCGTTGCCAGCGGCACGCTTCAAGCAAGCCTGGTTCCTGATGGCTGGCGACACGGACTTCCGATAATCCAGCCCTGCCCACCGAGGACCGAGCGCCATGCGTGCCACACCAGACCGACTTGCCGATGAAGTCTCGATCTATCCCTACGCTGCGCTGGACCTGAGCTCGCTGCGCTCGCTGCTGATCTTCGCCCCGCATCCCGACGACGAGGTGTTTGG
The DNA here is from genome assembly GCA_031373055.1 of Rubrivivax sp. Lineage (GTDB taxonomy): Bacteria > Pseudomonadota > Gammaproteobacteria > Burkholderiales > Burkholderiaceae_C > Rubrivivax. Next base: position 13,176 of record JANMMH010000814.1, read on the forward strand.
CTGCGGCGGCCTCACGGCACTGGCCTTGGACGCGGGCGCACAGGTGCGGGTGGTGGTGGTCAGCGACGGCGGCAAGGGCGGCGACCCAGGTGTGCGCGCACTGGAGTCACGCCGCGCAGCGCTGGTGTTGGCGGGCGAGCGCGCGCCCGCCCAGCTGGAGTTCTGGCGCGAGCCTGATCGCGGCGTGCGTGCCGACGCGCCTTTGGTGGCGCGCATGCGCGAGCGCATCGAACACAGCCGTGCGGACTGGGTGTTGGTGCCGTCCCCGAGCGAGATCCATCCCGATCACCGTGCGGTGTGCGTCGCTGCCACGGAGGCCGTCGTTCAACTCACCCAGCTTGGAAGTGCCAGCAAACTGGCGTTCTACGAAGTTGGCCAAGCCCTTGGCGCCACCGCCCTAGTCGACATCACGCCCGTGCTCGAGCGCAAACGGCGCGCCATGAACTGCTTCGCCTCGCAGCTAAGCCAGCAGCGTTACGACGAGCATGTTTTGGCGCTGAATCGCTATCGCTCGTTCACGCTGGGGGCGGCGGTCACGCACGTCGAGGCGCTGCAGTTCCCGCCTGTCGACGAGCTCGCCAAAGGCCTGGCGTCGCTCGTACTGGCCAACGCGCGCGCCGTGGTTCAGCGGCTTGGCTTGGACGCTTGAGTTTCAGCCACCGCGATCCAGCTCGCGGCGTCGGGCAACACGCGGGTGTAGCCCGCTGCGGCGAGTTGCTCGGCGGTCCAAACTGAGCGATGGTCTTCGAGCGGGTTGGCGGGAACCTGCTGCGCGTGAAATTCCTTGGGCGTGCTGACCAGGCAGGCGCGCCGCGCCACGCGGCGGCACTGTGACAAGAGCTCGAGGCCCTGCTCGGGATGAAAGTGCTCAAGGATGTCGATGGCCATCACCAGCTCGTAGCTCGCGTCCTCGATCTGCGCAAGCACGGCCACGGCCTCGCCAATGTGAACCTTCTGATAGGCCCAGGCATGCACCGGCGTGAGATAGCCGGCGAAGCCCTCGATGCCATCGATGCGTACCCGCCATTGCTCGCGCGGACGTTGGCGCCCAACGCTGCCCGAGACCTCGAAGAGGTGCTCGTTCTCCAGGTTGTTGCGCAGCAAGAACCCGTACTGGCCCATGCCCACGCCCACATCCAGCACGGTAAGTGGCTGCATGGCTTCAGCGTAGCCGACGATGGCGCTGAGCTGGGCACTGTGGCTGAAGGGCATGGTCGATGGGCTGGTGGATGTGGCGGCAAACGAGTCGGCAAGCGGGTCGGCATTGTGGCCGACGTCCCGGCGCGCCCTGGCCTCAATTCGGGCGCTCGCGGGAGGCGGCCCAGCTAACGGCGCCCAGGATCAGCAGCGGCAGGCCCAGCTTGGCGTCACGCAGGGCGACGTTGACACATGCCGACAACACAAACGTTAGCCATACCAGCATGGCGGCATCGGCGTGACGACCGCGTTGCCGGATGGCAAGGGCGTATGCACCTAGCGCGAGCAGGAAGAGCGCCAGGCCGACCGCGCCGCCCTGAACCGCGACCAAGAGGTAGTCGTTGTGCGGCGTCGTGTGCAAAGCCAAGAGCTCACCCGAGGGCAGTTTCTGGCGCCACAAAGACAGCCAACTGCCCACGCCATGGCCGAACCACGGGCTGTCCTGCAGCATGCGCAGGCTGACCTCCGCCAGGCGCAGCCGCATGCCCATGCTGGTGTTGACCTCGCCTTCGCTGGGATAGTGCTGCAACTCCTGCAGACCTTCCTCCCAGCGTGATTGCACCGACGGTGAGCCGTACCAGATGGCCGCCATCGACAATAGCAGCACGGCAAGCATGGCGGCGCGCCTCCAGCCGGACGGCAGGCGTACCCAGACCAGCGCGAGCAAGAGTAGCGGCAGCACCAGCATGCCCGTGCGCCGGTCTTGCAACACCAGCCCGAGCGTGCACAGACATGCGGCCAAGTTCCACGCACCGCGTTGGCGCCAGCCCGCAGGGATACGCAGCCCTTCGACGACAGCGATGGCGGCGGCAAGTGCCAACAAGACGGAGAAGGCAATGCGCTGGTTGCCACCGAGTCGATCGGCCCCCCACCACATGGAGACGAACACGGCGGCGACCGAGATGAGGACGAAGTGGCGCAGGCTCGCGCGCGCGTCGTTGGGGCGCATGGTCGCCGCCAGAACAAGCATGCATAGGGGCAAACCATAGTGCCAAAGATGGCTGACGATCGCGCCCGGCGACGCCTCCGACCAGGCCGCTGAGATGGCCATCCAGGCCAGAAAAAGCAACGTACACGCGAACAGTGGATGGCGTGCGGCCTGGCCCAGCGAGGCCGCGCGCCCAAGTCGCCCCAGGGCGATCAAGCCGCCACCCAGGAACATCAAGTACTGCATGCCCAGTGGCAAATACAGCACCCAGACGCAAGCCATGGTGACCCATGCCGGCAGGCTTGCGGGCGAGGTGGATGGCGCGACGTGAGGAGGCAAATCTTGGGTCCTGCAAGGCAAGTTAAGGGCGCGTGGCGCGGGACAAGAACTGACCTCGCCCATGGATCCGTACCCCATCACCGAGTCACGAATTGACTTGCTTGGCCTGAGCCGCAAGCCAGTCTTGCTCGAATCGCACAGGGCTGCAGTCGGCCAGCGTCGGGTGCAATCGGATCTGGTTGTACCAGAGGAGCCACGCAGTAGCTTCGTCAATGGCCCGGCGCCTGGTCACGAATCGCTGACCGGCCAGCCGCCCCACGTTCAACGACCCGAACGGCGTCGCGCAGCAGGCGTTGTCCCACCAGCTGCCGCGCTGGCTCATCGACGCCGTGATGCCGTACGAGCGCCCCGCTAGTCACTCGTCAGCTACCACATCCGGTGCTTGCCGACTATGCCTTTGTACCTGGCAGCAAGTGGGAAGTTGAGGGTTGAAAGCAGCCCGCATGTTGACTACATTGCCGCACACCAGCTGCATCGCCTATCGCGCCATCGGCAGCCTGGACCTCATCAACAGTGGAGAAAACAATGGCTTTCACCAAAGAGAATGTTCTTGAACCACACCTGCGCTACGCGGGCTCAGCGCTGCTGTACATCGACACCAGCGCGGCTTGGTCTATCGGCCGAAACGTAAACGCACTGGTCAAAGTTCAGTTCGGCGACATCAAGTCGATCGACGACTCAACCTTCGGCTTCTCCGCGCTCGCGGTCGAGGTCGACCCCGCCGGGGGCTACAAGCTGTACGTGCGCTCGGACACCAGCGACACGACCATCGTCGAAGTCAAGGTCAGCGCCACCGGCCAGGTCGATGCCGCGTCGATCGCTGCACTCACGCGGGACCAGGTGTTCGCGGTCGAGAATCTCTACTCGGTCGACCTCGACGACAGCGGTGGTTACGGCGGCGAGCCGCTGCTGATTGAGGGCGGCAGCACCAACCTGTACTACAGCGCCGACCAGGCCTACCAACTGGGTCCCGATGCGGCCCACCTGCTGACGATGAAGGTCGGCGGCGCGCCGCTCACCGATGCCGTGTTGGCATCGGTCGGCTTCAAGATTGTCGAAGTCGTGCCCACCACGGGTGGCTATGACGTCTATGCACAAGACCCCAGCGGCATCATCTTCGCCGCCCAGTTCAATGCCGGCGGCGACTACCTCGGCGGCGTCGTGCTCAGCACTGACCAAGTCAACCAGGTCGAGCAGACCTTGGGCACCGACATTGACGGCAACAACAACGTCCCCGCGCCCAGCGGCTGGGTCGCGGCACTCAAGACAGCAACGATCACGACGGCCGTCAACACCGCCTTGACTAACGACGGCAAGATCGGCTATGCCGAAGCGGTCAGCCTGATGCAGGGCATCGTGCAGTCGCACAAGGCGTCCGCATCGCCCATCACGGCTGACGAACTCGCCGACCTGCAATCGGTTGCCAGCCGCGGGCGCAACCTCTTCACGGGCGCGAACGACACGGCCGTCGACTACCTGTCTTACGTGTTCTCGAAGATGGTCGAATCTTCCGGGGCGAACAAGTTCTATACCGGCGGCCAAGCCAAGGCTGCGGAATTGGGTTCACTGGCAGCGGGCTCGACGGCCGCCACGCTGGAGCGGCTGGTCAGCAAATGGCTGCTCGGTGGCGACATGCCCTCAACCGCCACGGCCGGTGATGCTGCCACTGGCGCGGCGAAGGCAGTGAGCGCCTTTTATGCCAAATCGACCGGAGCGCTGTTTGTCGACGGTGTCGTTACCGCCGATGTGCAGCAGGGCACCACGGGCAACTGCTACATGGTGGCTGCGGTCGGCGGTATCGCCGGAACCAACGTCGGTGCGATCCAGGCGATGATCGTCGAGAACGCGACGGTTGACGGCGTGCGAAGCTGGGGCGTGCGCTTCTTTGACGCCAAGGGCAAAGCACACTGGGTTACGGTCAACGACATGTTGCCGGTCGATGCCGAAGGCTCAACGACCTTGGCCTACGGCGGCGCGCCTGGCAAGAGTCTCAACGGCGAGATCTGGTTCGCCCTGGTCGAAAAGGCCTATGCGCAGATCAATGCCGTTGGCATCCTTCCGCGCGACGAACTCACCGGTCAGAACAGCTACCTGGCGGTCGAAGGCGGGCAGGGCGACCCCTTGGCGCAGGTGATTGCGGGCAAGGTGGTGGCCTACTCGTTGACCCCTGGCACGAGTTTTGGCGGCAACCCCTTTATCGCGGTCAACATCGTCGACAAGAACAACGCTGCAGCGGTCAATACGCTGGTCGAGACGTTGAAGGCTGCGGTCAACGCCGGCAAGACGGTCTGGATAGGCGTCAACGACTCCGTGAAGGATGCGTTCGGCAACTCCTTGCTGGTTGGTGGTCACGCACACTTTGTACTCGACCCGGACCCGGCCAATCCGAACAACAGCAACATGCTGGTCTACAACCCGTGGGGCATTTCACCGCTGCCCTCCCCGCCGGGCCCGGTCGAAGGCGAGCAGAAGTTCGTCAGTCCGGCGACCTACGACTTTGTGCAGCTCGTGGGCATTTCCGGTTTGGACTTCATGATCCTTGAGGCCATCGGGTCCTGAGGCAAAGGTGCCGGCGATCGGGACCTGAGCTGATCGGACGCGCGGCGGTGGCTTGAAGGTCACCGACCGCGCTTGATCAGCGCGTAGAGTTCCTTGATCGGAGGTCCTGGCGCCTTACTTGTCTGATCAGGCGCAGGTCATCCTGCTCGCCGGCGACCCCGCGTCAGGTTTGCAGATTTTGGCAACGCGGGCGAATTGGAAATCCGGCAGCTTCCTTGTCAGTGAAAGCCCCGCCGCTGGCCGTGGCTGCCTGGTGGCCAGCGCAATGCGCTCGCCGATGCAGCGCAGCGCGCGCCTTGGCGCCAATGCCGGGCATGAGCCACATGGCGGGCGCGGTCGGCAGAGGTTCATGAAGCGGGCGTGTACGGCCACTGCGCCGACGATGCCTGACAATGGGCCACCCCCTTCCAACTCGCCGATTCCCAACGCCGGTACTTCAACGCTGCATGCCACTTCGACCACCGATCCACCTCCCCCTGTGAAGTAACCTTGACAGCGTCGACAAGCCCTCGGGGCGCCCCCGAGCTGAGCATCCTGATACGCACCATCGGTCGCGCGTCGCTGCTGCCGGCGCTGCAATCCGTGTACGCGCAGGACTTCGAAGGCGGCGTGCAGATCGTCGTCGTCGCCGCCGCCGGGCCGGCGCCTGCCGCGCTGCCCGAGCCACCGCCGCACATGTGGCTGCAGGTGCACGCTGCCGGCTTGGCGCTGGGGCGTGCTGCGGCCGCCAATCAAGCGCTCGATCTGGCGCGCGGGCGCGCGCTGCTGTTCCTTGACGACGACGATCTGCTCCTGCCGCCGCACCTCACACGGCTGTCGGCGGCACTGTCGGCGGCGCCGGCTTCGTGCCCTGCGGCCTACACCGGTGTGCGCTGCATCAGCGGCGAATCCGAAGCCCATGTCTACGACGCCGAGGTGCACTGGCATGACCTGCTGCTGCAAAGCGGGCTGCCCATCCACGCCGTGCTGTTCCGTCGCGAAGCGGTCGAGGCGGCGCCAGCGCTGCGCTTTGACACCCGGCTCGAACAGTTCGAAGACTGGGACTTCTGGCTTGCGCTGATGGCCCGAGCGGGCGAATTCACGCGCGCCCCCGGTGTCTCGGCGATCTATCGGCTCGACGCGCAAGCGGGCTCCGGGCACGCCCAGTCCGGGCCGCAGCGGCTGGCCGCGCTGCAGCGCTTCGCACAGTCCAACCTGGCGCGCTGGAGCGCCGAGGATGTGGTCGCGTTGATCGAGCGCAACGCTGCGCGCACGACGCAACACCTCCAGCTCTCGCAGTTGCTCGACGCCGCAAGGGCCGACGTCGCGGCCGCCCGCGAGTCGATCGAAGTCTCGCAGCGCGCGCGCGTCGCCGTTGAGCGCGATCGCGAGGACCAGCGCCTGGCGTTTGAGCGCCGCCTGTCCGAGGCTGCGGCCAGCGTGGAGCAGCTGCTGGGCGAGATCATCGAGTGGCGCACGCAATTCGACATCCAGGCCAAGGAGCTGGCCGCTTGGCACGAACGCGCGCAGGCCAAAGACATTGAACTCGCGCAATGGAGCGAGCGCTTCCTGGCCCAGTCCGGCGAGCTGGCTGCACATCGGGCGGCACTTGAATCGCTCGGCGCCGAGCTGAGCGAGCACCGCCGAGAAGTCGCGGTGCTCGCCGCCATTCGCAGCGATCACCTGAGCACGATCGCCCGCCTGAACGCGCACGTCACCGCGCTGCACGCGTCGACCTCGTGGCGCATCACGCAGCCGCTGCGCACGCTCGGTCGCGCATGGACCTTTGTTCGCAGCGGACGCGCGGCCATGCTTTTGCGCAACGGCGCCATCGCCTTGCGCGCCGAGCTCGAGCGCCACGGCCTGGCAGGTAGCGCACGCCGGCTGCCGCGGCACCTGCGCCACGCGCGGCGCCACGCGCGCATGCTGAGTGTGCATTCGCCGGTGACCCAGGCACAGGTCTTTGCCCCGGCGCCGCCGCGCCCACCGCTGCGCGGACACCCGGAGCTGGCGGGGCGTGAGGACACGCTTGACGTCAGCGTCTCGGTTGTCATTCCGACATTCAACGCGGGCGACGAATTCGAGTGGCTGCTGCGCAAGCTGCGCGCGCAGCGTGGCCTCTCCCGGGTCGAGATCGTGGTCGTCGATTCCGGCTCGAGTGACGCCACCGTGCAGCGCGCGCGCGCACACGGGGCCACGCTGGTCGAGATCACGCAAGCCGAATTCACCCACAGCCATTCGCGCAATGTCGGCGCGCAGGCCGCCAGCGGCGACACCATCCTGTTCATGGTGCAAGACGCCTACCCCATCGGCAACCTGTGGATCCGCGCCATGGTCGAGTACCTGCGCGAGCACGCCGGGCAAGGCGTGCTGGCGGCGTCCTGCGCCGAATACCCGCGCAGCGACAGCGACCTGATGTACGAATGTGGCATCGCCACGCATTACCGCTTTCTGGGTTGCCACGAGAACGACCGCATCGGCCAGTTTGCCGGCGCCGACCACATGGCGCTGCGCTCAATGGGGCAGCTCAGCGACGTGGCCTGTCTGATCCCGCGCCAGGTCTTCATGCGCTACCGCTACCGCGGCGACTACGCCGAAGACCTCGACCTGGGCATCCGGCTCATTCGCGATGGCCACAAGGTGGCCATGCTGGCCTCGGTGCGCGTCATCCATTCGCACAAGCGCAGCGCCTTCTACTACCTCAAGCGCTCCTTCGTCGACGTGATTTTCCTGGTCGGCTTGTTCGACGATTTCTTGGCTCCTTCCTGTGCTTCGGTGGTCGGTCTGCTTGACGGCGCCTGCGCTGTCAACCAGCACCTGTGCGAGCAGCTCGCAACGTGGACGCAGCAGCCCGCGCCCGGCGCACTGGGCGCCGAGTTGCGCCTGTTGATGCTGGGCCTGGAGCAACGCCTCGACGCGCCGCCGGCGCCGCCCGGCCCCAGCGGGGACACGCAGTTCGACGCCTTCCTGGCGGCGCTGAACCAGAGCGTCGAAGGCCGGCGTGACGACGCCGCGCGGCGTGAATCGCGTGCCTTCATCGACAGCTTCTTGGCCCGAGTCGACCACCTCGGCGCCTACCTCGACTCGGTCTACACCAGCGTCGACGCCGGGCTGCGCGTGGCGGCAGCGCTGGCCCTGCGCCAGACCTTGGCGGCGACCTTGGGCGCCGCCTTGGCCTACCTGTACCTCGATCGTCAAACCGCAGCGCTGGACGACCCCGAGCGCGTGCTGGCCCAGCGCTGGTATGACCATCTCAAAGCGGGGGTGTGATGCGCATCGCCTTTGTCGTGCACCAGTTCTTCCCCGAGTTCAGCAGCGGCACCGAGCGCGTCACGCTCAATCTTGCGCGTGCGGCGCAGCGCGCGGGACACCAGGTGCAGGTCCTGGCCTGCGTGCTCGACCGACGAGTGGGCGACGAAGCCTCTAATCTGGCGGTGGACGGCGCGGTGCAGCGCGTCGTCGAGGGCGTGGCCGTCACGCTGATACCGCGCGGCGCACTGCCGCCCCTAGCTGATAGTTCGATCGAGGTCTTCGAGCCGCTGGTCGAGCCGCTGCGGCGCTGGTTCGAGGCCGGTCAATTTGACGTCGTGCATGTGATGCACACCATGCGCATGGCCACGGCGGTGGCTGCGGCGCAGCTGGCCGGGCTGCCCTTCATCATCACCTTGACCGACTTCTACACCGCCTGCCTGCGGGTCAACCTGATCGACCTCGCGGGCCGCGCCTGCGCCGGACCCGAAGGCGGCCGCGCATGTGCCATCAAGTGCCCGGCGCCCGCCTGGAGCGCGGCGGCGCTGCAAGCGCGTCATGCAACGGCCGCGTCTTTGCTCGCCGCAGCGGCTGCGCGTGTGGTGCCCTCGGCGTTCGTCGCCGAGCGTTTGCGCGAAGCCTTTCCTGGGCAAGCGTTCACCGTGCTGCCGCACGGCGTGGATGTGTTGGCCATGGCGCACGCGCAATCGGGTGATGCGCCGCACAGCGCGCCGCTAGCCGGTCGCCTCCTGGCCTACATCGGTTCGATCATCCCGGCCAAGGGATTGCATGTTCTGCTGCGTGCGCTGGCCAGCCTGAACAAGCCATCGCACCAAGCGTTGCGCCTGGTCGTGCTCGGCGGCTTCCACCACGACGCGGCGTACGAGCGACAGATCCGCGAGCAGGCGGCGGCCGACCCGCGGGTGCAATTGCTCGGCCACCAAAGTGCAAGCCAGGTCGCGCGCTGGATTCCCCACATCGACTTGCTGTGCCTGCCCTCGCTCGTGCCAGAGAGCTACTCGCTGGCGCTGCATGAGTGCGCGGCGTTTGGCGTGCCTGCGCTGGTGGCCAATCGCGGCGCGCCGGCGCAGGCCATGCGCGAGCACGGTGGCGGCGCGGTGGTCGCGGGCGACAGCGAGCGCGAGTGGGCGCGCGCGATCGATGGCTGGCACAGCGACCCTGCCGTGGCCCAGGCCTGGCGTGACGGCGTGCGGGTGCCGCCACGCGTCGAGGAAGAGGCGTTCCTGTACGAAGGGCTATACCGGCAAGCTGCGGCGGGTTGAGCGCTCGCTGAAGTCGTGGAGCGGTCTGCTGGCCTGTGCGCGCCGGCAGCGCGGGCAAGGATATGCGCGTCGGGTTTACGTTAGGTGGCGACCGCCATCGGGCTGCTACTGTCGCACACAAATCCCCCACAAATTTTGAGGTCGAGCTGTCCCAGGGCATCGACCCGTCGCCGCCGGTCGCACGCATCCAGGCTTGGAAACCGGGACTGCGACCCAACCGCCGCAGTTTCGCGGCTCGCACAAGACGCACGCACGATCCCGGTTCGCATCAAGGTGTGGCCGGGCGCCGTGTTTGGCCCTTGGGGGATCGATGAACCGTACCAAGGCCGGGTTTGACGGCACCAACGACAAGGAAGACTCCATGAACCAGAGCGTCGCCTTCTTCGACTCGCACGTCGAACAACACATGGCGCTTTGCGCCCACCTCGGCACTGAGGTCGAGCGCGTCGTGCTCGAAGCGCACAGCGACGGCCTGGCGCAGATCGCGCTGCACCTGCTGGGTCGCTCGGGCCTGCACAGCATCCACATCGTGTCGCATGGCAGCGCGGGTGCGCTGTGCCTGGGCAATGCGGTCGTCCATGGCGGCTCGCTGCTCGGTCACGCTCCGCTACTGCGGGTCATCGGGCAGGCACTCGCGCCCGACGGTGACATCTTGCTCTACGGCTGCAACGTCGCGGCGGGCGAGCGCGGGCTGGCCTTCGTCAGCGCCCTGGGTGCGATCACGGGGGCCAATGTGGCGGCCTCGGCCGCTGCCACAGGTGCCTTGGCGCGCGGCGGCGATGCGGCGCTGGAAGTCGGCGTCGGCGCCATCAGGGCGATGCCACTGTTCACCCAATCAACGCTTGATCGCCTCGACGTCCTGCTGGGCACCTTGCCAGCCACGGTCTTGCCCAACACTGCTGGTGCCTTGTGGAAGCAGACCGACCTGTTCGGTGACTTCAGCGTACCCGGCACGGTCGGCTCAATCACCGAGGTCCTGTTCCTCGAGTTCGTGCCAAACAGCACCGGAAGTCACACCTTCACCATCCCTGGCAGTTCACTCGACGCGATGTTTCGCGTCTATGGCAGCAACGGCGTTCCGATAACCGCAGTGATCGACGCGCAAGGCGCCAATGCCGCGGAAACCGTGACGCTCAGCCTCACTGAAGGCAGCCCGGTGCAGATCGCCGTGACCGGGTTCAACACGAGCACCGGCGCCTTTACGTTCTCGGTCAACGGCCCCAGCGCCGTCGCGCCAGAGCTCACCGCGCTTGCACCGACATTTGTTCGAAACACTGGCTCGGACATCGAAGTCCAGGGCGACATCGACTACTGGCGCCTCACGGTCCCGGCCGGCACCACCAGCCTGACGATGAGCGTGGTACCCACCGGCTTCAACAGCGTCTTCGCGCTCTTCAACAGCGCGGGTGTCTTCCTGCAAGAGGTGAACAACGGCGGCTTCGGCGCGGCCGACACGCTGACCAATCTGCCCGTCACCGCGGGCGCCACGCTGTTCCTGGGCGTCCAGGGGGCCACGCGCACGTCGGCCGGCAGTTACGCGATGAACTTCGACTACGCGCCCGACCAGTTTTCGGGTGACCCACCGGCCAGCGTCCCGCCGCTCAGCGGCAACGTGTTTCTGCTCAATCCCTTTGGTGACGCCAACGTCGCCGGCAGCATAGGCAGCGCCACCGAAATCGACGTCTTCGCCTTCCACGTCGAGACCACGGGCAGCCATGTCATCAGCGTCAGTGGGGCGGTGGACGCCCAACTGCGCGTCTATAACGACAGTGGCACGGCCCTCACCGGCATCATCGACGTCTCCGGTGCAGGTGGCACCGAGAGCGCCCCATTTAACTTCTTCGCGGCATCCTCGGGTACGCCAACGGGGTGGGTCTACGTAGTCGTGGGTGGTTTCGGCAGCAGCACCGGCAACTATTCCGTCGGGGTCAGCGGCCCCACCTACGTCACCATCGAGCCGATTCCCACACCGGCCCCGAGTTTCACAGGCGGGTTTACGAACCTCAGTACAGTCAGCCCGGCGGGCGACGTTGATTACTACTCCATCACAGCGCCCAGCGGAACCACCAGCCTCAACGTGACGGTGACCCCGCAGGCGGGGTTGGACAGCGTGGTCCAGCTCTTCAACAGTTCAGGCGTGCTGCTGCAGAACATCGACCCAGGCGGCACTGGCGGCGTCGACAGCGCGACGAACATTGCCGTGACCGCCGGCAGTTCCTTCTTCCTTGGCGTCAGCGGCTTCATCCGCACGATGACGGGCGCCTACGACATCGCCGTCGACTTCAACCCCGACCAGGTCGACCAGGGCGACCCGCCCGCCACCGTCACGCCGCTGACGGGCACCTTGTTGCGGCTCAACCCCTTCGGCGACGTCAGCGCCAATGGCAGCATCGCCAGCACCGCCGAGTTCGACGTCTACGCCTTCCACGTCGAAACCGCGGGCAACCATGTCATCGACGTCAACGGGACCTTTGACACCCAGCTGCGCGTCTACGACACCAACGGCAACCCCTTGACCAGCATCCTCAACGCGGCCGGCAACGGTGGCACCGAGAGCACCACGCTCAATTTCTCGGCTGCGGCGGGATGGATCTACGCGGCCGTGGGTGGCCTTGGCGCCGGCACCGGTACCTACAACTTCGCCGTCAACGGCCCCACCTACCAAATCATCGAGCCGATTCCCACACCGGCCCCGAGTTTCACAGGCGCGCTCAATGGCATCTCTTCGGTCAGCCCGGCGGGCGACGTTGATTACTACTCCGTCACGGCACCCAGCGGAACCACCAGCCTCAATGTCACCGTGACCCCGTCCGGCGGGCTGGACACCTTCCCCGAGATCTACAACAGCTCAGGTGTGCGGCTGCAAAACTTTGACACCGGTGGCACTGGAAGCAGCGACCAGCTGACAAACTTTTCGGTGACCGGCGGCAACACCTTCTTCGTCGGTGTCAGCGGCTTCAGCCGCACCGGCACCGGCAGCTACGACATCAGCGCTGATTTCAACCCCGACCAAAGCGACACCACACCGCCCACGGTGACGAACTTCAACCCGTCGCAGGGCCAGACCGCCGTGCCCGTGGGCGCCAACATCGTGCTGACCTTCAGCGAGAACATCGTCTTTGGCAACACGGGCAGCATCCTCATCACCGACGTGACGGGGTTCTCGCTGAGCTATAGCTCAAGCAGCCCGCAAGTCAGCATCAGCGGCAATGTGCTGACCATCAACCCGACCGCCGACCTGTCACCCAGCCGCAACTTCCTGGTGCAGATCGGCAGTGGCTTCATCAAGGACAACGCGGGCAACGCCTACGCCGGCACCGGCAGCTACAACTTCAATACCGGCTCGGGGCCCGACACCACAGCGCCCACCGTCAGCAATTTCAGCCCCGCCGACGAAGCCACCGGCGTGGGCGTATCGAGCAACATCGTGCTGACCTTCAGCGAGGTCATCCAGCGCGGCACCGGCGTCATCGTGTTGCGCAGCGCGGGCGGCACGGCCATCGAAACCTACCAGGCCGCCAGCGCGGCGCAGATCAGCATCTCAGGCAACGTGTTGACCCTCAACCCGAGCGCTGACCTGAACTTCAGCACCGGCTACCGCGTCGACTTCGACTTCGGTTCCGTCAGGGACTTGGCGGGCAACAACTACGCCGGCAAGACGGACTACAACTTCGCCACCTCGGCCGCCGCCGACACCACACCGCCCACGGTGCAGAGCTTCAGCCCGGCCGACGAAGCCACGGGGGTGGGCGTGGCGAGCAACATCGTGCTGACCTTCAGTGAGACCATCCAGCGCGGGGTCGGCAGCATCATCCTACGCAACGCCAACGGGGCGGTGGTCGAGGCCTATGACGCGGGCAGCGCCGCGCAGATCAGCATCGCGGGCAACGTGTTGACCCTCAACCCGAGCGCCGACCTGGCCTTCAGCACCGGCTACCGCGTCGACTTCGACTTTGGCTCGGTCCGGGACTTGGCGTCCAACAGCTACGCCGGCATCGTGAGCTACAACTTCAGCACCTCGGCCGCACTCGACAACACGCCGCCCACGGTGCAGAGCTTCAGCCCAGCCGTAGGCGCCACGGGCGTGGCCGTGGCCAGCAACATCACTCTGACCTTCAGCGAGGCGATCCAGCGCGGCGCCGGCAACATCGTGCTGCGCAATGCCGTCGGCACGGTGATCGAGACCTTTGCCGCGGCCAGCGCAGCGCAGATCAGCATCTCGGGCAACCAGCTGACACTCAACCCCAGCGCCGACCTCAGCGGCGGCACCAGCTACCGCGTCGACTTCGACTTCGGCTCGGTCAAGGATCTGGCGGGCAACGTCTACACCGGCACCACCGGCTACAACTTCACCACGCTGGGCATCACCAGCACCACGCCCACGGCTGGCGACGACCTGCTGACCGGCAGCGACGGTGCAGACACCATCAACGCCCTGGCAGGCAACGACATCGTCAACGCGCTAGGTGGCGACGACGTGATTGACGGCGGCCCGGGGGCCGACCGACTCAATGGCGGCAGCGGCAACGACACGGCGATCTACCCCGGCCCGCGCAGCAGCTACCTGGTGTCACGCGACTCCAGGGCCGTGGTCACCGTGGCCGACAAGTTCGGCGTGATGGACACCCTGACCGATGTCGAGACCTTGCGCTTCAGCGACATCTCGCTGTCGACCACCGGTTTGACATACCTGCCCAGCTTCGACGCCAGCCCAAGCTCACCAAGCCTGGTCTATCGCTTGTACAGCGCCGACGCCAAGGCCTATTTCTACACCTGGCGCACAGGCGAGCGCGACAACATCATCGCCGAATCGACCGACCCGGCAACCTCGCCAGGGGTGCCTCTGTGGCCCTACTTCTACCAGGGCGCGACCTTTGAGTTCGGCTCCAGCGGCAGCGCCGGGCTGACGCCGGTCTTCCGCTTCTACAACTTCGCGACGGGCCACCACTTCTTCACCACCCGGGTCGCCGAGCGCGACAACATCATCAAGGAGTCCACCGACCCCAGCTACGGCTTGCCAGGCCCGCTGTGGACTTACCAGTACGAGGGCGTCGCGCTCGAGGCTTTCGCGGACCCCAACCACGCCAACGTCGTGCCTGTCACTCGCTTCTACAGTGGGTTGCTTGATGGTGGTCGGCACTTCTTCACCGCCGACCCCGTCGAGATTGCCGAGATCCGGCTGACGGGGATCTGGACAGAAGAAGGCGTGGCTTTCTGGGGCGAGGTGCCGGGTTAGACTGCGGTGGCTCAGGGGCCAACCAATGCAAGACACCGACCCGTCGCCGCCGAATGATCTACCACATCTGGATTATGGTTTCGTTCCACCCGGGCATTATTATTCTCCGATACCCGACTGGCGACAGATAAGGCTTGATCAGGCTCGCATCTTTGGCCAGGTTCCGGCGCAGATAGCCGGGGTCGCGCTCGACCTGGAGCAACAGACCAGTTTGTTGCGGGAGCTGTCGAAGTACTACGCGACGATGCCCTTCAAAGCCGAAAAGACAGACGGCTTGAGGTATTACTTCGACAATCCATCGTATGCCTACTGCGACGCGATCTTCCTGCATTGCATGCTGCGCCACTTGCGGCCGCAGCGTGTTGTCGAGATTGGATCGGGCTATTCGTCCTGCGTGACGCTCGATACCAACGAACAATTCCTGGACGGCAAGACTGAGCTGACCTTCATTGAGCCCTATCCACAGCTGCTGCATTCGCTGCTGAAGGCAGGTGATGCCGAGCGGGTGACGGTGATGCCGCAGCGATTGCAGGACGTCGATATCAATGTTTTCGAGCAACTGGCGGCCGGTGACATACTTTTCGTCGACTCCACGCATGTCTCAAGAATTGACAGTGATGTCAATCGAATCTTCTTCGAGATATTGCCAGCGCTGGCCAGTGGTGTTTATATTCATTTCCACGACATCTTTTACCCTTTCGAATATCCGGCTGCATGGATAGCGAGCGGGCAGGCGTGGAACGAGCTTTACCTGATGCGAGCCTTCCTGCAATACAACAATGCCTTCGACGTGGTGTTGATGAGCACCTATTTAGCTCAATTCAATCGATCGGCACTCGAGGAATACATGCCGCTGGCGCTTCGAAACACCGGCGGCAATATCTGGCTGCGCAAACGCTGACACGCTGCAGTCGAACCTGAAAAGCTCCTAAGCCCCGCATGAGCGCTTGCTCTGCGGGGCTTAGACTTTTTCAGGGCCGACTAGAGGATTCCCCAAACGGCAGCTTCGAAGAAAAGCACCAAAAAGACCGTGGCAATGACAACTTGTACTTGCCGATCCGTTCTGTCCAATCGGCCCTTCAGAAAACCGTACAACTTGAGGTCAATCGTACCAACGACCGCAGAGACAACGGTCGGCAGCACTAGGGCTGCTGCCAAAAGGAGCCACTGATTGAGCGGAGGAAGCAGCTTGTACGTGATCACGATGACCGGAACATGCACTAAATACAGGGCATAACTCCAGTCCCCAAGCTTCTTCATGAGATTCAACTGCGGGAGCCTACCCAATCTCTCCAAACCCATGACTCCCATAACGAAACAAAAAATACCACCGCATATCTGTATCATCGCGTAGGGAGAAGGTATGAATTCGGTGATCAGCATGATCCCGACCGATATCAGAAGCATTGCCAGTGGATGCGCCTTGTTGAGGGTGATGGGCCCCAGCAAGCCTAAAATAAATGCGGAATTGATAAAATAAAACGGTAACGTGAATAAGGTAGGCTGGGTATAGTTCGCCTGCATTTCAGGATTGCGAATCGAAACTGCAAGCATTGCTACAAACCAAGCTACTGCGATATGGGGAAGAAATTTCAGTCCCCTAAAATAGGCTACTACAAATATAAATACATAGAATGTGGTTTCAAACAGAAGGGTCCACTCAATGCCAAGAGGATAGTCTGGAAACCGCATCGGTGCCAAAGTCAAGCGAAGTAAATCTGTTGCGCTATCTCGTCCAATGAGCATCGTAACAATGTCTGGAACATGGTCGGCGTTGGGTTTGGTGATTTCCCACAGTTTGAAATATGCCAAGATGGCAAATGCCACACACAGCCAGTAAATAGGATAAATACGGGTAATGCGGTGCATCAAAAACGTTGCCGGCGCGTACTTGGGGGCGATAGTTGCCATCAGGTGACCGGAAACGATGAAAAACGCAATCACACCGTAGAGCCCCGGACGTCCACCAAATATGGCATATGGCGCGGGAAAACCTTGAATACGATCCAGGTATACGGTCGCATGATAGAAGACCACCATCAGGGCTGCAATGGCCCGAATGTACTGTATGGAGATATAGCTCAATATATTGACTCTAGCTGACAGTGGCTTGATATCGAAGTGGCGAACGCGATATCAGCACTCGCATTCGCATAATCATTGGGTTTGATGCGAGGCGTAGTAGAGGCCGTTGAACTTCCAGAAACCTGCCTCTTGTTGCGCGCTGCAAACGATGCGTTGGAGCCGATCAAACTCAACGCAACCGTCCCAAACCCACCTCCTCGCGCGCTTGCGAATCAATCGAAACGCGCTCATGGTCAGCTCCTTGGAGTCAATGTAGTCGGCCCTGCGAAATTCCATTTGTGCGCCCCAAGCCGAAAAGGCACGCCGACCGTCAATTGAAGCTGACAGCTTGGTGACGCGCACAGCACCGGCGAGCTGCGTGGTGGGGCCGAAGAGGTCGGCGTCCTGGATCAGGCGCCCGCTGCGATCCTTGTGCGCCAGCAGCGGTGTCAGCGAAGCCTCGATCCCCAAAACTCCCAGGAACTGATATGGATTGGAATCGATTCCGAGAGATCGCGCTATTGGCGTTCGCCCCGTTGAGCCAGCGTTCATGCGGGTCGGGGGCGTTTTGCAGGGCCGACTAACCGCTGTTTTTAGGTTCGACCACTCAGCAAGGGATCCGGTTTTCGGGGGCAAGCTCACTAGGGCGAGGGCGCGCCGTCGCGGCCCGCGTCGTACCAGGGTCGTCGCATTGAGACACGCGGCTCCCGCGCCAAGCGGAAGTCTTCAGCCAGCTGGGTCAAGTTCGGGTTGTAGGCCGGGTCACGCGACAACTCGGTCCGCCACCGTTCGTGCATCACCTTGACCTCGGCGAGATACCTTGTGCGCTGCCGACTCGCCAGATCGCTGCCACGGGTGGCTGACTCGTAATGCAGCAGTTCGGCCTCGGGCGTCCACACGATGCGCCAGCCCGACCTGCGAAGCTTCAGGCAGAAGTCGACGTCGTTGAAAGCCACGGCGAGCTGGGCCTCGTCCATGCCGCCGACATCCAAGTAGGCTTGGCGTCGAACTAGAAGGCATGCGGCGGTGCAGGCCGAGAAGTCCTGGGCCAGCACGCCGCGACCGTGGTCGCCCAGTTCGCCGCGCAGCCAGTGGCGGTGTGCATGCCCAGCGACTTCGCCTATGCCCAGCACGATGCCACCATGCTGCAAGGTCTGGTTCGGGTACCACAGCCGCGCTCCGACCGCGCCGATACCCTCGAGGCCGCACCACCCCAGCATCACGTCCATCCAGTCGGGCGTAATCACCTCGGTGTCGTCGTTGAGGAGCAGAACGTACTCCGTGACGATGCCTGCCACCGCGGCGTTCATCAGCCCGGCGAAGTTGAATGGACGGTCGTCGCGGCGCACGCGGCATCGGGGCAGCCTGGCCACGCGATCCAACTCGACCATGAAGCGGGGATCGCTCGACCCATTGTCGATCACCAGCACTTCGAAGGCGGGGTAACGTGTCTTAGACAGCAGCGTGTCTATGCAGCGCGGCAGCGTGGCCAGCCCGTCGCGTGTCGGGATGACGACGGTGATCCGTGGCGCCGAAGCCGGAGGTGCCGGACGCACGGCTTGCCACATTCCCGCCACGGTTTCGACCTCCGCCGTGATGCCGCGCCGCTGCAGGGCTTCGGTCACCGCGCGCCGGGCGGCCACCACGGTGTAGGTCTTGGCCTGGACCAGGCTGGCCGTGCTCGCAGGGTGCTTCCGCCAGTGGTACAGGATGTGCGGGATATGGACGATCTGTTCGGACGTCAGCCCCTCGGTGAAGCGCAGCGCAAGGTCATGGTCCTGGGCGCCTTCAAAGCCCGGTCTCATGCCGCCCAGCGACATCAGTCGGTCGCGCCGGTAGACGCTGAGGTGGCAGAGGTAGTTCTGCCCGAGCAGCAATGTCGGGTTCCAGTCGGGTTTGAAGTACGGTTGGCGGCGTGTGCCGCGAGCGTCCACCTTGTCTTCGTCCGAGTAGATGAGCTGGGCCTGCGGAAAGCGTTCGATGACTTCTGCAACCAACGCCAAGGCGTGCGGTCGCAGCATGTCATCGTGGTCCAACAGCGCGGTCCAAGTTGCGTCTGCCAGCGCGAGGGCATCGTTGGTGGCGCGCGAGATATGGCCGTTCTCGCTGCGGCGCGCGAGCCGGATACGGGGCTCGGCGCCTGCTTCGCGCTGCAGCAGTTCCACCACAGCGGGGTTTCGCGACGCATCGTCGCAGATGCACAACTGCCAATGCGGATAGCGCTGAGCCTTGACTGAGTCGATGCACGCCTGCAGAAACGGCACCGGCGGGTCGAAGACTGGCAGCAGTATCGCGATTGTCTGCCGCTCGTTCAGACGGCGGACACGTTCGTCAATTGCCCGGAGGTCGACGTCATCCAAGCTGTCATGCCGTCGAATCCACAACGGGTAGTTCGCAAGCAGCAGTGCCCGAGCGCGACGAGTAAGCTTGCGCCAAAGAACGCGTAACTGCGACGGCGGCGGGGGCATGATTCGAGTGAACGGCGGGGCGTAGGTCGCCAGAAGGCGGGCGCGGGCGCCAAGGCCGGCGCCGGTCGATAGGAATCGTCGGCGTACTGAGCCGCTTGGTCAGTTTGACTCTCGGCACATCGGACCTGGTAAGACGGCTGCACCCGTGGCGAATGGGTCTTGGGGCTCATGAGGGGCGCAGATCAACAGCATTCTCAGTCGAATCGCAAAGGTTTTTTGGGATGCGCTTACAGCCGATTGATGGCCGCAGCGATCACCAGGCCGATGTTGCCGAGCACCGTTTGGCGATATACGCCCGTGCGCTTGAGCCCAGCCAGGCGCTGAAAGAAGCCACGCGAACGGGCCTGCGCGAAGTCGTCCAGCACACGGCGGTTCTCGGCGGTGAGCAGCGGCTCGATCTCGCGCAGCGAGGCGATGTTGGCGTCGTTCCAGCGCTTGAAGCGGCCCAGCAGCAAGAGCTTGATGCGGTGAAGGCGCGCCATCCAGCCGTTGTTGGAGCCGATCAGGTTGTTCTCGTGCTGGCGGTAACGCACGGTGGGGTAGGGGTCGTAGTGCACCTGCCCGCCGCAGCCGGTGACGACCATGTAGGCCCACCAGTCGTGGGTCACCGCCTGTACGTTTTCGCCGGCACGCTGCAAGAGCTCACGCGCCGCGCGGTTGAAGACCATGGTGTTGCCACCCGCGACGTTTTGCACCAGCGCGTTGCGAAACTCTGGCGCTTTGCCGAAGAGCGGCGAATAGCCGATGTGCTGGTTACGCGCGTCGACCAGCAGCGTTCGTGAGCCGTACAGCGCGGGGATGTCTTCAGGCACCGTCTCCAGCCAGGCCACGGCGCGCTCGAGCTTGTCGGCCTCCCAGATGTCGTCTTGGTCGGCGTAAGCGAAGTAGTCGGCGTCGATATCGGCGCGGCAGGTCAGCGACAGGAAGTTGGCGGTCGAGCCTTCGGCCGGGCCGGCATGAATGGAGATACGGTCGCCGCCCCAATGCGACTGGTAGTACTCCAGGATGGCGTGGGTGTGGTCGTCGGAGCCGTCGTCCGAGGCCCAGATCTCCCACAGTGGATGCGACTGCGTGGCCACCGAGTTGAGCTGTTCGGCGAGGAAACGCTGGCCTTGCATGGTGCACAAGAGCACCGCCACACACGGCACTTTCGGGTGCGGCGAGCGCAGCAAAGATTGCAGCGACACCAGCGGAATGACGCGGCGGAATTCCTCCCACGGCGCCAGCAGTTCACGCACGGCAGAGCGCCTGCTCGGGCTTACCCGAGGTGCCTCTTCCCGTCGCCGTTCGACTTCTTGTGCTTGTCCCATCACTTTGCGCAGTTTATTTCAGCCTCAAGGGTGCTCATCGCGACGAGGTGCAACTGTTGGATAATTGCCAAGGTGATTGAAACCGAAACTGAAGCCCCACCATGTGATGGGGCGCACATGCGCTTCGCGGTTCTGCCGCTTGACGCCAAGCTCCTACGTGCCGTGGCCGACTCTGGCTACGAGACGATGA
>JANMMH010000845.1:0-1923 GCA_031373055.1 Rubrivivax sp.
TGTCAACCGAGTCATCTATATGACTTGCATGAGTCAGGCAAGCTGCCCAGAATGTGGCCATGGCCAGCCGCTCTACCCCTAGCTCCCCAGGCGCCGCCAACGTGATCGAGCCCATCTTCAGCGCCATCGCGCCCGAAGCCGCCGGCATGCCGCTGTACCGCGCGGCTAAGCGCGCACTCTTGCAGGCTGTCGAGGGCGGCGCGTTGCAGCCCGGCCAGGCGCTGCCCAACGAGACCACGCTCGGCGCCATGCTCGGCGTGTCGGTCGGCACGGTGCGCCATGCGGTGGATGAACTGGTGGCCGAGCACATCCTCGTGCGCCGTCAGGGCCGGGGCACCTTTGTGGCCACCCACAGTGCCGACCGCTTCCTGTTCCAGTTCTTCCACATCGAGCGTGACGACGGGCTGCGTGAAGTGCCCTTGGTCGAACTGCTCAACTTCGAGCGCGTGCGCCTGGACGACGAGGCCGCGCAAGCACTGGGCGGCCGCGCTGGCGACGCCGCGCTGCGCATTGAGAACTGTCTGAAGCTGCAGGGCCGAGCGGTGGTGCACGACGTGCTGACGCTGCCGGCCGCGCTTTTCAAAGGCCTGAGCGAAAAGCGTTTTCGCGAACGGCCGGGCACCATTTACCAGCTCTACCAGTCGGAATTTGCCATCACGGTGGTGCGTGCTGTGGAGCGCGCCCGCGCCGTGGCGGCCGACCGTGCCTGCGCCCGCGTCCTGGGCGTGGCCGTGGGCGCGCCGGTGCTGCGCATTCGCCGCACGGCGCTGACCTTTGGCGACAAGCCGGTGGAGTACCGCGTGTCGACCGTGCACACGGCCTGGCACGACTATGTGCAAACCTTGTCGCGGCCGGTGTAGTCGGGGTGTCTGAGTGGACATAGGCGTTGGCGCAGAATGCTTATCTGTTGATTCGACCTAGGCGCGCTGCGCCGCGACACCAAGGTGCCTCTGCCGATGTCTACCGCCGCCATGCCCCGCAGGACCCGCCTTCCCGTCGCTTGGGCCGCTGTGGCTACGCTGACCGGGTGCGCGGCTTTGACGCCACCGGCTGACGTACCCGCCAAAGCCGCTTCGGCGACAGCGCCGGCACCCGCTGCCGCCCCCGCCGCCGCCGTACGTGCCGCGCCTCCCGTCACCACCACGGCAGTGGCCGCGTCAGCGTCTGGGGTACCGGCTCGCACTGCCACCGCCACGGCGTTGGCCGCCACGCCGCCCGCAGCAGGGCTGCCGCCCGGCTCGCCACCGCCTTTTGCCACCATCATCCTCGGCGCGCGCCGCGTCGTCGGCCCGCTGGTGATGTGGCAGCGCGAAGAGCGTTTGTGGATGGAGCTAACGCCCGAACAACTGGGACAGCCCTATCTGCTGTCGCCCAAGATCAAGACCGGCATCGGCGAAGGCACGTTGCTGGGCGGCTTGATGGCTTCGGCGGTGAACGGCGCTGGCGGCACGCAGATCGTCGAGTTCGTGCGCGTGCACAACACCATTCGCATGCAAGCGCGCAACACGGATGTTTACGCCACGCCTGGCACGCCCGAGGCACGCACGGTGGCCAGCGCGTTTTCTGCCAGCTTGATGGGTGCCACAGCGGTGGCCAGCCAGCCCCACCCCGAGCGCAAAAGCATTCTTATCGACGCCGGCAGCCTCTTTCTCACCGACATGCTCGGCGTGGGTATGCAGCTGCAGCGCATGTTCCGCCAGGGCTACAACCTGGAGCGCGGCAACACGGTGGTCACCGCCGTGCGCGGCTCGGCCGACGCCACCATCATCGAGACCTCGAACCACTACTTCACAGGCAGCGTCTCGACCTTTCGTTCAGGGCCACTTGGCGGCCCATTTAGCGGCCCCATGCCTTCGGTGCCGCGCTACCTGCCCGACACGCGCAGCATGCTCATCGGTCACCACTATTCGCTCTCACCGCTGC
>JANMMH010000002.1:0-4625 GCA_031373055.1 Rubrivivax sp.
GGCAACCACGACGTGATGATGCGCGGCACCTTCGCCAACGTGCGCATCAAGAACCTGATGATCCCCGCCAAGGCCGACGGCTCGCGTGAAGAGGGCGGCTACACGCTCTTCCAGCCAGGCAACGAGAAGCTGGCGATCTACGACGCCGCGATGAAGTACATGGCCGCAGGCACCGCCACCGTGGTGTTTGGCGGTGAAGAGTACGGCACGGGTTCGAGCCGCGACTGGGCCGCCAAAGGCACGGCGCTGCTGGGCATTAAGGCCGTGGTGGCGCGCAGCTTCGAGCGCATCCACCGCAGCAACCTGATCGGCATGGGCGTGCTGCCCTTGCAGTTCAAGGCCGGCACCTCGTGGGAGACGCTGGGCTTGAAGGGCGACGAGACGGTGGACGTCGTCTTGGCGGCTGACGTCAAGCCGCTGTCGGACGCCAAGCTCTTCATCACCGGCACGGATGGCAAGAAGCGCGAGGTGCCGGTGACGCTGCGCATCGACACCGCGATCGAAGTTGACTACTACAAACACGGCGGTATCTTGCCGTTTGTGTTGCGGCAGTTGCTCGCGGCTTGACGGACAAGCGCTAACAGCCAAGAAGAGGGCCGGTGGTCGTCAGACCGCCGGCCTTTTTTGCGCCAGCGCGTCTCAGCTGGCCAATGCATCGCTGTCGCGCCGCACCGCGCGCAACGCCGCGATGCGCACGCGCGCGGTCACGCGCGTGGCCGTATGCAAAGCCTCGCCATCTGCGGCCAGCGGTAGCGGCCCGACGCTGTCGATGTGCATCATTGCAAACGGCTCGCATCTCACCCGCGCGTGCGCCAGATGACGTCCCAGCAGCAAGCGCGGCAGCATCAGGAGCGTGCCCATTCGAGTGAAGCTTCCGGCCGACAGCAGGTCAAGCCGCCCGTCGTCGATCGACGCATACGGCACGGCGGGCATGCCGCCTCCGTAGCTTGGGGTGTTCAGGGCAGAGGCGAAAAGTGCGGGGCCCTCGTGCAGCGGCTGGCCGTCGACGCTAACGTTGATGTCGAACAGACGCAGCGCGGCCACTTCTTGGAGCGTGGCCAGTAGGTAGCGTGGCATGCCGGTAAGCCAAGCTGGGCCGTGCAGGGCGCGCTGCGCCACTGCAGCGTCGAAACCCACGGCCAGGCTGGAGATGAAAGGCCGCGTCTCGTGTTCGGTTTGCACTTCGCCGATGTCGGTGGGCAAGGCGGGCGCTGTCAACGCAAAGGCCAGCGCCTCGCGCCAGGGCAGGCGATGCAGGCCGAAGGCGCGTGCGCTGTCGTCGCCGCTGCCTGCGGGGACCAGGGCTGTTTCATGGGCACCGGCCAAGAGTGCGGGCAACAACTGGTGCAGCGTGCCGTCGCCACCGACCACGACCACGCGCTGACCGCGCGGCGCCGCGTCGATATGGGCGTGGGCTTGGGCCACGCTTTCGGGCACGAGCAGCGTCGCCCTGGCGTCAAGCCTTGTCAGCTCACGTTGCAAGTTAGGCTCCAAAGCACGTGCTCGCCCGCCGCGCGCATGGGGGTTGAGCAGCACCAGCGCCATGCGCGCTCTTGGCGTGTTAGCTCTTCGGCGCGCGCGGCACACGCCCCATCAAGTAGAACTCGTCGTTGGGCCGCATGGCGCTCACGTTGGCCATGCGGTTGGACAGGCCAAAGAAGGCGGTGATGGCGGCGATGTCCCAGATGTCGTCGTCAGAAAAGCCGTGCACGTGCAGCGCGGCGAAGTCCGCGTCGTCGACGGTGTGCGAGGCCGTGCAGACCTTCATCGCAAAGTCCAGCATGGCGCGCTGGCGCGGCGTGATGTCGGCCTTGCGGTGGTTCACCGCCACTTGATCAGCGATCAGCGGCTTCTTCTCGTAAATGCGCAAAATGGCACCGTGCGCGACCACGCAGTAGAGGCACTGGTTCACCGCCGAGGTGGTGACGATGATCATCTCGCGGTCACCCTTGGTGAGTGATCCGGTGTCCTTCACGAGCAGCGCGTCGTGGTAAGCCATGAAGGCGCGCCACTCGGCCGGGCGGTGGGCCAGGGCGAGGAAGACGTTGGGCACGAAGCCTGACTTGGCCTGCACGTCGAGGATGCGCGCGCGCATGTCCTCGGGCAGGTCCTTGATGTCAGGCACGGGGTAGCGCGAGATTGGCATCACAGCTCCTTCATGAAACTTTGAACTGCATGGCGTGCAGCCGCGCGTACAAGCCGCCAGCGGACAGCAGTTCCGCGTGGCTGCCTTGCTCGACGAGGCGGCCCGCGTCGAGCACGAGCACACGATCGGCATGTTCGATGGTGGACAAGCGGTGCGCGATGACCAGCGTCGTGCGGCCTCGCATCAAGGACTCAAGTGCCGCCTGCACGGCGTGCTCGGATTCCGAGTCCAGCGCCGAGGTGGCTTCGTCCAGGATCAAGATGGGCGCGTCTTTGAAGATTGCGCGTGCAATGGCCAGGCGCTGGCGCTGGCCGCCCGATAGCTGGCTGCCGTTGTGGCCGATCAGGCTGCGCATGCCCTGCGGCAGGGTGCTCACGAAGTCCAGCAAGTGCGCGGCACGCAGCGCCTCGCGCACGCGCTCGTCGCTGGCGCCGTCAGGTGAGTCGTCCCCCAGCGCAACGTTGGCCGCCAGCGTGTCGTTGAAGAGCACGACGTCCTGGCTGACCAGCGCGAACTGTTGGCGCAGCGCGCCAACCTGCCAGTCGCGAAGCAGCACGCCGTCGAGCGTGATGCGCCCGCTGCTTGGCTCGATGAAGCGCGGCAGCAGGTTCACCAGCGTCGACTTGCCGGCACCCGAGGGCCCCACCAGTGCCACCGTTTCGCCGGCGTGCAGGTGCACATGGATGCCGTCAAGTGCAGCGTTAGCGTCGTCGCGGTAGCGCAGGGAAACGTCGTGCAGCTCGATCTCGCCGCGTGCCCGCGCCACCTGGTACGTGCCACCGGTCTCGGCCGGGCTCTGCGCGATGAGGTCCAGCCCACGCTCCACCGAGGCCAGGCCGCGCGTGATGGGGGCCATCACGTCAGACAGGTGTTTGATCGGTGCCACCAGCATCAGCATGGCGGTGATGAACGCAACAAAGCTGCCGACGGTGCCGCCACCGCCGCCGCTTTGCCACAGCGCCGCCACGATGACGGCCGACAGCGCGCAAGCCGCCAGCACCTGGGTGATGGGCGTCATGGTGGCACCCGCCGCCACCGACTTGATCATCAGCCGGCGCAGCCTGTCGGCGTGCACACCAAAGCGCTGCGCTTGCCGCGTGCCGGCGGCGTGCAGGCGCACGATGCGCCAGGCCAGCACGTTTTCTTCGACCACATAGGCCAGCTCGTCGGTGGCGGCCTGCCCTTGCACCGTGAGCTTGTGCAGGCGCCGGCCCAGGCTGCGCATGACCAGCGCCACCACCGGGAAGAGCAACGCCACGAAGAGCGTCAACTGCCAGTTCAACCATATAAGGTAAGTCAGCAGGGCCACCAGCACCAAAGAGTCTTTCACCAGCGTGAGCAGCGAGGCCACCAAGAGTGTCGTGCCCGTCTGCACTTCGTAGACCAGCGTATTGGTCAGGCTGCTGGACGACTGCTGCGTGAACAGGGCTGGCTGCGCCGTGAGCAGCCGCTCGAACATGGCGCGGCGCAGCTCCAGCACGGCGCGGTTGGCGGTCCAAGCCAAGCTGTACTGCGCGACAAAACCCGCAGCGCCACGCACCGCAAAGAGCCCGATGATGGCCAAGGGGATCAACCACAGTGGCAGCTTGCCAGCACTGAAGCCGTCGTCGAGCAAGGGCTGCAACAAGGCCGGCACCATGGGCTCGGTGATGGCCCCTACCAGTGCGGCAAGCGCAGCGGCCACCAAGCCACGGCGGCCGCTGCGCAGGTAGGGTGAGAGGCGGGCGAAGCGTTGGGCAAGCGTGGGCATGAAGGGCGGCGGCGGGCAGGCTGAAGCGGGGCCAATGTCGGGTGGGCGTGCAGCGTTTTCAGCCAACGCTCACTTACGATTATGGCCACGCATCCTGGGTGAAGCGGCTGCCTACAATGCGCCGCGCACCCCTACATGCCCATGCCGACTTCACTCGCGAATTCACTTGTACAGCGCCGACGTTGGCTGCTGGCCCTGGCCGCCGGCACCCTGGCCCGCACAGGCCCGGCCGCCGCACAGTTTCGCGTCGAAATCTCCGGCGTCGGTGCGCGCCAGATTCCCATCGTCATCGCCGCCTTACGCGGCCAGGATCGCGCGCCGTTGGCGCTGGGTAGCGTGGTCGCCGCCGACTTGCAGCGCAGCGGACTCTTCGCACCGATGGACGCGGGCCAAGCGCTCGACGAGACCAGCAACGTCAACGCCAGCGAGTGGCGCGCGCGTGGTGCCGACGCCTTGCTGGCAGGCACGGTGAGCAAGCTCGCCGACGGCCGCTTTGACGTGCGCATCAAGCTCTGGGACGTGGTGCGTGGCGACGAGCTCCTGGCGCGAAACCGCGTGGTGCATGAGGCCGACTTGCGCCTGGCCGCGCACCGCATCGCCGACGAGATCTTCGAAAAGCTCACGGGTGAACGCGGCGTTTTCGCCACGCGCCTGGCCTATGTGTTGAAGAGTGCGGGCAGCTACACGCTGCGCATTGCCGACGCCGACGGCGAAGGCGGGCAGGTGGCG
>JANMMH010000093.1:0-4199 GCA_031373055.1 Rubrivivax sp.
TGCGGCGGCTCCTTGAGCTGCGCCACCTGCCATGTCTATGTTGACGAAGCCTGGGCCGCACGCGTGCCGCCAGCGCAGGACGACGAGCTGGCCATGCTGGACATGACGGCGGCCGAGCGCCGCGGCACCAGCCGCCTGAGCTGCCAGATCGTCATCGACCACACACTGCATGGCCTGCGCGTGCAGCTGCCCGAACGCCAATACTGAAAGTAGTCCGAGGAGCCCGAATTGAAAACCCTTGAACAGCTGGCCAAGCTCTGCGCCATCCTGGCCGGTGTGCTGCTCACGGCCATCACGCTGATGACCTGCGTCAGCCTCATCGGCCGCAACACCGTGGGCTGGACCATCGTGGGCGACTTCGAGCTCTCGGGCGCGGCCGCTGGTGCGGCCATCGCGCTCTTTCTACCTTGGTGCCAAGTCAAGCGTGGCAACATCATCGTGGATTTCTTCACCGCGCGCGTGGCCGACAAAACTAACGCGCAACTTGACCGGCTTGGCGCGCTGCTCTATGCACTGGCGCTGGGTTTGATGGCCTGGCGCACCACGCTAGGTGGCTTCAAGGCCTGGGCCTCGCAGTCGGGCACCATGATGATTGGCTTTCCCGAGTGGGTGATCTACGTCGGCATGGTGCCGCCGCTGGTGCTGTGCACCTTGATCGGCCTGGCGCAAGCCCTCGGTGCGCAACATGAAGTGAGCGCCGCATGACGCCCATCACGCTGACCGTCGGCATCTTCGCCATCATGCTGGTGCTGATGGCCCTGCGCGCGCCGATCGCCATCGCGATGTTCACCGCCGGCGCCGTGGGCTACGTCGCACAGGCTGGCTGGGGGCCGTTCTCCAACTTCCTGAACACGCAAGCCTTCGCGCGCTTTGCAAGCTACGACCTGAGCGTGATCCCGCTTTTCATCCTGATGGGCAACTTCGCCACACAAGGCGGCATCTCGCGTGCGCTCTTTCAGTTCGCCAGCGCGGTGATGTCGCGCTTCAAAGGCGGCTTGGCGATGGCGGCGGTGCTGGCCTCGGCGGCGTTTGGTGCCATCTGCGGCTCGTCGGTGGCCACCGCCGCGACCATCACGTCGGTAGCCTTGCCGGAGATGCGCCGCCACGGCTATTCGGGCCGCCTGGCCACGGGCACGCTGGCCGCAGGTGGCACTCTGGGCATCCTGATTCCGCCTTCGGTGCCGCTGGTGATCTACGCCATCCTGGCCGAGCAGAACATCGCCAAGCTCTTCGCCGCAGCCATGGTGCCCGGCCTCATTGCCATGGTGGGCTACATGGTGGCCATCGCTATCTACGTGCGCCTGGTGCCCGGCCACGCGCCTGAGCATGACGACGACCTGCCCCGGTTGACGCTGAACTTGCTGTGGGGCATAGCCCCCATCGCGCTCATCTTCATCATCGTCTTCGGCGGCATTTACGGCGGCCTCTTCACGCCCACGGAAGGTGCGGCGGTAGGCTCGGCGGCGACCTTTCTGGCGGCCCTGGCCAAAC
Organism: Rubrivivax sp.; assembly: GCA_031373055.1. Taxonomy (GTDB): domain Bacteria; phylum Pseudomonadota; class Gammaproteobacteria; order Burkholderiales; family Burkholderiaceae_C; genus Rubrivivax. Next base: position 1,492 of record JANMMH010000093.1, read on the forward strand.
GTGAAATCAACTGGGCCAAGTTCAAGCAGTGCTTCTATCTCACGGCTGAATCGAGCGCGATGATCTTCCTCATATTCCTCGGCGCCGACCTCATGAACGCCGCGCTGGCCCTGACGCAAGTGCCCGCGCAGTTGGCCAACGTGGTGGGCAGTTGGGGCTTGTCGCCGGTGATGGTGGTGGCGGCGATCATGCTGTTCTACGTCGTGCTCGGCGCGGTGATGGACGAGCTGTCGATGATCTTGCTGACGATCCCCATCTTCTTCCCCATGATCATGGGCTTGGATTTCGGCATGCCCAAAGAGAGTGTCGCGATCTGGTTCGGCATCATGGTCTTGATGACGGTGGGTTTTGGCATGCTGGCCCCGCCCGTGGGGCTGAACGTCTACGTCGTCAACGGCTTCGCCAAAGACGTGCCCATTGCCGAGAGCTACAAAGGCGTGATGCCGTTTCTCATCAGCGACACCATCCGAACCATCGTGCTGTTGCTGTTCCCGGGCATCAGCCTGTGGCTGGTGAAATTCTTGAATTGAAGGAAAACCCGCGCTTCCAGGCGCATGCTATTTGCGTTGAATACGCACCTTGCCCCAACCCCTGCCAGGAGACATTGAAATGAAACGTCGCTCACTCATCCAAGGCGCCGCTGCGGCCGCGCTGGGCACCCCGGTGCTCAGCGGCTTTGCCCAGCAAAGCGTCACGCTGAAGTTCCACACCTTCATGGCGCCGCAGAGCAACGTTTGGTTGACGATGCACAAGCCGTGGATGGACAAGGTCGAGAAAGACTCTGGCGGGCGCATCAAGTTCGAGGCCTACCCTGCGATGCAACTCGGTGGCACCCCGGTGCAGCTGTACGACCAGGCGCGCGACGGCGTGGTCGACATCATCTGGACGCTGCCGGCCAACACGGCGGGGCGCTTCCCGCGCATTGAAGTCTTCGAGCTGCCGTTCATGATGAACAACGCCGAGGCCACGTCCAAAGCCTATTGGGAATACGTGCAGACGCACGCGGCTGACGAGTTCAAAGAAACGCAGGTCATCGCGCTGCACGTGCATGGCCCGGGCATGTTCCACAGCGCCAACAAGCAGATCAAGTCGGCCGCCGATTTAAAAGGCATGAAGGTTCGCGGCCCCACGCGCCAAATCACCAAGATGCTGGGCTCGGTCGGCGCCATCCCTGTGGGCATGCCGCTGCCGCAGATCCCCGACGCGCTGTCCAAAGGCACGGTCGAGGCCTGCGTGATCCCCTGGGAAGTGGTGCCCTCGGTGAAGGTGCACGAGCTGACCAAGTTCCACAGCGAGTTCGACAGCAGCGGAACCGCGCTCTACACCACCACCTTCGTGATGGCCATGAACAAGCCCAAGTACGAAAGCCTGGCGCCGGACTTGAAGAAGATCATCGACGCCAACTCAGGCCTGGCCACCTCGGCCTGGCTTGGCAAGACGCAGCAGGGCAACGACCCCAACGGGCGCAAGGCTGCGGCCGACCGTGGCAACACGATCTACCAGTTCACGCCAGCGCAGCGCGAAGAGTTCGTCAAGCTCTCCAGCCATGTCGACGACGAGTGGGTGGCTGACATGGACAAGCGCGGGTTCAAGGGCAAGGCGCTGCTGGAGTCGGCGAAGGCGCTGATTACGAAGCACGGCAGGGGCTAGTTGACCCGCTGCTTGGCGCGCCACGCCGCAAGCAAGGCGCGCGTCTCCTCATCCGGCCGCGCCGGCAGCTTGCGGTAGTCCGTGCAGTCCCGCTCGCGGCTCATCAGCTGGTGGTTGATGAGCTCGCGGCGCAGCGTGACGTGGTCCTTGAAGGTCTGCGCGTCTTTCAAGATCGCATTGACTTCCGGCTCGGTGTAGACGCGCTTGGCGTCAAAGCGTGTCCACATCGTCCACATCACCAAGCGTTGCACCGAAAACTTCACCGGCCAGCGGATCAAGCGCCCACTGTCGTCGAATTGGCCCAGGGCTTTGCGCGCGTTGTCAGTCAGCTCTGTTTTGACGTTAGCAGCAGGCGCCACCGCCGGGGTGATGGCTGGGGACGTAGCTTCGGCACGCAAGGCCTGGAGGTTGCGGTGGCCGGCCGCACGGGCCAGCAAGTTGAGCATCTCCACGTGGCCCGGCGGCTCGGGCTTGATCGGGTGGCGCGCATGAAGCGCGTGGCCCAAAGCTCGCGCGAACGCAGCCAGGTCGGGCACAGCGAAGGGGATGGCTTGGCGTGGCATGGCGACTCTCCAGCCCGGCCATGAACATTGGGCCGGGCATCACATGAGCATGCGCGTGGATGGCCCTTGCAGGGCGCCGGTGGTTGCCGTCTTCCGGCCTGGCACATGCTCGGATGATGCATGGGAGGCCTGACTATCTGATGGCAGGTTTAGCACATGATGTGAACCATGCGGCAACGCCTGGGTGAACTGCCGACCGGCCGCGATGATACCTACGCGACCTGGCGCTTTGCGCCCTTGCCGCCGTGCCGCTTTAGCCACGCAAAGAACTCCTCGTACCACTGCTTCGAGTTGCGCGGCTTGAGCACCCAGTGGTTCTCGTCGGCGAACCACAAGAGCCGCGCATCGACGCCGCGCGCTTTGAGCGTGTTGTAGTAGGCCAGGCCGTTGTGGTCGGGCACGCGAAAGTCCTGCGCGCCGTGCATCACCAGCGTGGGCGTGTTCATGTGCGCCGCAAAGGCCACCGGGCTTTGCGCCTGCACCTTGGCCGGGTTG
>JANMMH010000096.1:0-3268 GCA_031373055.1 Rubrivivax sp.
ACATCACGCAGCCCCCACCAGCCCGCCGCCAGCGCCAGCAGCGCGCCGGCCACCGCGCCGATCAGCGGCACCCAGGGCGACGGGTTCCAGCTGAACTCAAAGGCATAGCGTGCTAACAACCAACCGACGGCCACCGCCGCCACCGAGGCCAGGCCGCCGGCGAGTGCGCCCACGCCGAGCAACTCCGTGCGCTGCACCTGTGCCAGCAGCTTGCCGCTGGCGCCCAGCGCTCGCATGATGGCGAAATCACGCGAGCGCGCCTCGCGCGTGGCGGTGATGGCGGCAAAGAGCACCACCAGCCCAGCGACCAAGGTGAAACCGAAGAGAAACTCGACCGCGCGGATGACCTGGTCCAGCACCGCCTGCACCTGGCCGATGGACGCCGAGACATCGACGTTGGTGATGTTCGGAAAGTCGCGGCTCAGCGCGTTGTCAAAGCCCACTGTCGCCGGCGCGCGAAAGGCGCTGATGTAGCTCACCGGCAAATCACTCAACTGCGAGACGGGGAAGAGCACGTAAAAGTTCACCCGCATCGAACCCCAGTCGACCTTGCGGATACTGCTCACGCGGCCGCTCTTGCTGATACCGGCGACATCAAATCGCAGCTGGTCGCCGAGCTTCAACTTCAAGGTCTGCGCCAGGCTTTCTTCGACCGAAATGCCGTCAAGCTCTTCGGCCTTGAAGGCCCCCGCGCTGAGCATGTTGTGCGCCGGCAGCGTGGCGCTGTGGCTGAGGTTGAACTCGCGGTCAACCAGGCGCTGCGCGCGCTCGTCGGCAAAACTGCCTGCCGCCAGCGTCTTGTCATTGATGGCTACCAGGCGGCCGCGGATCATCGGGTACCAGTCGAACTTTTCAACGACAGCGTTTTTCAGCGCGGCGCGAAACGACTCGCTTTGATCGGGCTGCAGGTTGATGACGAAGCGGTTGGGCGCATCCTGCGGCGTGGCCTTGCGCCAGCTGCTGATGAGGTCGGTGCGCAAGAGCACGAGCAGCATCAGTGCGAGCATGCCCACGGCCAGCGCCGAGACCTGCAAGACCGCGAAGGCCGGGCGCGCAGCAATCTGGCGCGTGGCCAGCACCAGCCAGCGTGGCGCACGAGTCTCGGGCACGGCGCGGCGCAAGACCCACACTGCCACCCAGGCCAGGCCGGCAAAAAGTGCCACCGCGCCGGCGAAGCCGCCCACCGCGATGAGCCCGAGCTTGCTGTCGGCCGAGACCGCCAGCAACAGCGCCACGAAGCCACCCACACCCGCGCCCAGCACCAGCAAGGACGACGCCTTGAGTGAGCCGACATCACGGCGAATGACACGCAGCGGCGGCACGCGCGCCAGCTGCAACACCGGCGGCAGGCCAAAGCCCATCAAGAGCGTCAAACCCACGCCCAGACCAAAGAGCGCGGGGCGCACGCCGGGTGCGGGTAGCGCCACCTGCACCAGGCCGGCGAGCAACCAGACGAAGACGTAGTGCACGACGAAACCGATGAGCACACCGGCCGCGCTGGCCAGCAAACCAACGAAGCCGAACTCCAGCGTGTAGGCGCCGGTGATGCGCCGCTGCGACAAGCCCAGCACTCGCAGCATGGCGCAGTCGTCAAGGTGGCGGCTGGCAAAGTCGCGTGCGGCGATGGCCACGGCCACGGCGGCCAATAACGCTGAAAGTAAGGCCACAAGGTTCAAGAACTTCTCGGCGCGGTCCAGCGTCTGGCGCATCTCGGGGCGGCCGCTTTGCAGCGACTCCACACGCACGCCACGCAACGCCGTCTGCGCGATCTGCGCGTCGGCCCACTGCACGAATTCGGCGACCGCGCATTCACGCCCGGGCGGCGCCGCCACGGCCAGGCGGTAGGTCACGCGGCTGGCGGGCTGGATCAAACCGGTGGCTTCCAGGTCGCCCTGCGCCAGCATCACACGCGGCGCAAAGCTCATGAAGCCCGCACCTCGGTCGGGCTCGATGGCGATGAGCTGGGCGATGCGCAGCGTGGCGTCGCCCAGCAGCAGCGGGTCGCCGACCTTGAGCTGCAAGGCGTCCACCAGACCAGCGTCGACCCACACGGTGCCGGGCTCGGGCGCGGCCTTGGCCACTTGCACCGTCGCCTCGGGCGCCGACTTGAGCTGCACTTTGCCACGCAGCGGGTAGGCCGCCGAGACGGCCTTGACGGCCACCAGCCGCGAGGCGCCACCCTGCGCGTCGCTGGCGCGCGCCATGCTGGGGAAGCTGGTGGTCTGCGCAAGCGTCAGGCCAAGCTCGGCCGCCTTGGCTTGCATGGATGGCGGCGTGGGGCGGTCACTCGCCACCACGGCATCACCCCCCAGCAGCTGCCCGGCGTCGCGTGTGAGGCCACCCGAGAGGCGGTCGGCAAAAAAGCCCACGGCTGTGAGTGCGGCCACACCGAGCATCACGGCCACGGCGAGCAGGCGCAATTCACCGGCGCGAAAGTCGCGTGTGGCCTGGCGCCAGGCCAGAGCAAAGATCGAGGGCGGGCGCAGGGTGCTTGGCTTCATGGGGTGCGACGGTAGCGCAGTCGCTGAACGCTGCGTGCAGATGCGCTGAATGGCCGCAAGTGCGGCCGGTGTTTCAATGGCGGCATGACTACAAACACCCTGCCCACGCTGTACCTTTCACACGGCTCGCCGATGACGGCCCTGGAGCCGCGCGAGGCCGGCGCCTTCATGCAGCGCCTGGGCCCCGCCATCGACGCTGCCTTCGGCCGCCCGCGCGCGATCCTCGCCGTCTCGGCGCATTCGCTAGCCCGCCAGCCCGTGCTGCTGGCCGCAGCGCGACATGAGGCGGTGTACGACTTCGGTGGCTTCCCCGACGAGCTCTACACGCTGCGTTACGACGCGCCCGGTGCGCCCGAGCTGGCACACCGCGTCAGTCAGCTGTTAGCACACGCTGGCATGCCGGCCCAGAGCGTCGACCAAGGCGGCCTGGACCACGGCATCTGGACGCCGCTGCGCTACGCCTACCCGCGCTCCGACGTGCCCGTGCTGCCCCTGGCCTTCGTCCCCGATTGGAGCCCCGCGCAGCTCTACGCCTTCGGCCAGGCGCTAGCGCCTTTGGCGGATGAGGGCGTATTGATCGTGGGCAGCGGCAGCCTCACGCACAACCTGCGCATGGTGTTCGGCGGCGCACGTCCCGAAGTGGACGCGCCCGAGATCCCCCAGAGCGCGGCGTTTCGCGAGTGGGTGCGAGCGCGCAGTGCGGCGGGTGACGTCTCCGCGCTGCTGGCCTACCGCGCCCAAGCACCCCACGCCGCGCTGATGCACCC
>JANMMH010000121.1:0-3361 GCA_031373055.1 Rubrivivax sp.
ACTCACCCGCTCGTTTGATTCGGCGCAGACGCCGGCGATGTGCGGCGTCAGCACGAGGTTGGGGCAGCCTTCGAAATGGGGTGATGCCGGGAGCGGCTCGACATCAAAGACATCGATCGCCGCACCGCCGAGGTGGCCAGCCCTGAGTGCCGCGGCCAAGGCCACTTCATCGACGATGCCACCGCGTGCGGTGTTGATGAGCACCGCGCCCTTTTTCATCGCTGCGATGCGTGCCGCGTTGAAGAGTCCTCGTGTCGAGTCGACCAGCGGCACATGCAGGCTGATGACGTCGCTCATGGCCACCAGCTCATCCATCCCGACACAAGACACCGCGCCGGCGGAAAACGCCGGGTGGTCCTGGTCCATCATCGCGTCGAAGGCCACCACGCGCATGCCTAAGCCCTGCGCCAGGCCTGCGGTGAGCTGGCCGATGCCACCAAAACCGATCAGGCCGAGCGTCTTGCCAGCGATCTCACGGCCATGGGACAGCGCATTGCGCGGCCACCTGCCCGCCGCCACCGCCGCAGTGGCGGCATAAGCGCCACGCAGCAATACCATCGCCGAGGTGATGACGTATTCGGCCACCGAAAGCGCGTTGGCGCCGGTGGCCGGTATCACCAGCATGCCACGCTGCTCGCAGCCAGGCACGTCGATGTTGTCCAGGCCCACGCCGAGCCGGCCGACGACCTTGTTGCGTGCCAACGCCGCAAGCAAGGCGCCACGCACCTGCGTACGGTTGCGCACGATCAGCGCGTCCGCACGCGCGGCTTCGGCCAGCAGCCGCGGTGCGTCGTCGACCAGCGTGGCGTCGTAGAGCACGTCATGTGCTGCCTGCAGCTGCGCTACGGCGCGCTCGTCCATGAATTCAGTGATCAGGATGCGCATGTCGTTTCTCGTTTTCTCAATCCACCTTGGCGCCAGACTGCTGGACGACGGCACCCCAGCGGGGCACTTCGGCGCGGATGAGTGCCGCAAACTCCTCGGGCGTCGAGGGAATCACGTCGTAGCCTTGTTCCTCGAGCGAGCGTCGCACGTCGGCCTGGCCGAGCACGGCGACGATCTCGCGGTTCAGGCGCGCCACGATGGCCGCGGGCGTGCCGCTGCGCACGAAGACGCCGTTCCACACGGTCGAGACATAGCCCTTGAAGCCACTCTCTTCCATCGTCGGCACCTCGGGCAACAAGGGCGATCGTCTGGGCGTGGCCACCGCCAGCGCACGCAGCTTGCCGCTGCGTACCAGCGGCACGACGGCCGGCAGGTTGTTGAACATCATCGGCACCTGGCCACCCAGCACATCGTTGAGCGCCGGTGGCCCGCCTTTGTACGGGATATGCAGCAGATCGATGCCGGCGGACATGCGGAACTGCTCGCCCGCCAGGTGCATCGTGTTGCCGTTGCCGGCAGAGGCGTAGGCCAGCGCGCCCGGCCGCGCCTTGGCCGCAGCCACGACATCGGCCACGGTCTTGTAGGGTGTGGCGGTGTTGACCACCAGCACATTGGCCATCTCGTGGGTCGCCGACACGGGCTGCAGGTCGCGCACCGGGTCGTACGGCATGTTGCGGCCATACAGGTGCGGGTTGATGGCCACCGTGCTGGCGGTGCCCAGCAGCAGCGAGTAGCCATCGGCGGGCGCCTTGGCCACGATGGCCGAGCCGAGGTTGCCGTTGGCGCCGGCGCGGTTTTCCACGATCACCGCCTGTCCCAGCCGTTCGGCGAGCTTGGCTGCGAGTTGGCGGCCGAAGACATCGGCGGCGCCGCCGGGCGGGTAGGGCACGACGAAGGTCAGCGGCCGGCTCGGGTAGTCGGCTTGGGCAAAGCAGGCCGCAGCGGCTAACAGCGAAAGCACCGGCACCGCCGCCGCCATCAGCCAACGGCGGCGCGCGCCCGAATGCCTGGTCATGCGCTCTCGAACAAGCGCGTCAACACGAACTCGCGGTGCCCCAGGGCCTCAGCCGCCGTGAAGCGCCCGTTGGCGGTGCGCAGCATGTTCTCCAGCAGCTTGTCGCCGGCCTGGTCGAGCGTGATCTCGCGCTGCAAAAGGCCCGAGGTATCGACGTCGACATGCTCGCTCATCAAGCGCACCGTGCGCGGGTTGGCGCAGACCTTGATCACCGGCAAGATGGGGTTGCCGATGACGTTGCCCTGGCCAGTGGGGAAGAAGTGCACGACGAAGCCCGAGGCCGCGCACAGCGTGACCATCTCGGCCGCAGCCGATGACGAATCCATGAACCACAGGCCCGGGTGGGTGGGTTTCTCGGCCTTGTCGATGACGCCGTCCACCGTGCAGACCTTGCCGATCTTCTGGATGTTGCCCAGGGCCTTTTCCTCGATCGTCGTCAAGCCGCCGGCGATGTTGCCTTTGGTCGGCTGGCTGTCCGACAGATCACTCGTCTTGTGGCGGTTGATCATGTCCTGGTAGCGGTTGAACATGGCCATGAATTGCGCGGCCACCTCGGGCGTCTTGCAGCGCGCTTCGACGATCTTTTCGCCGCCAGTGATTTCGCTCGTCTCGCCAAAACAGAGGTAGTTGCCCAGCGGGTGCAGCTTGTCGAAGGCGTTGCCCACCGTGGGGTTGGCGCCGCAGCCGCTGGTGGTGTCGCTCTCGCCGCACTTGGTGCTGACCCACAGCTCGGAGACGGGGCAGACCTCGCGCTGCTTTTCGCTGGCCCACTGCACGTATTCGCGCGCGGCCTTGCTGGCTTTCATGATGGTCTCGTGGTCGCCATGGCCTTCGATGCCGAAGCCCACCACGGGCTTGCCCGTGGTCTTGATGCCGTCCACCACCTTGGCTGTCCAGCCGTCTTCGATGCCGATCACGACCACAGCCGCGACGTTGGGGTTGCAACCCGTGCCGATGAGCGTGCGGAAGTGCAGCTCCAGGTCAGCGCCGAACTGCAAGCGGCCATAAGGATGCGGGATGGCCATCGCGCCCTTGATGTTGTGCGCCACGGCTTCGGCCGCCGCGTTGGACAGGTCGTCCAGCGGCAAGATGATGACGTGGTTGCGCACGCCCACGCGGCCGTTTTCGCGGCGGTAGCCGAGGAAGGTGGAGTTCTTGTCGATGATCGTCATGATTTACCAGCGTTTCGTTTTGATGTTTTGAACGTGAGCGTGCTCGCCGGCCTTGACCGCCGCGACGACCTTGCCCATATCGATGCCGTACTTCAGCACGGTGTCGCCCACCGCCATGTCTTTGAGGGCGACCTTGTGGCCGATGGGGATGTCTTGGCGCGCGGTGAGCTTGATCATGCGGTCCTCGTCCATGATCCAGCCCTGCATGTCAGCGCCGGTTTTGACGCCTTCAACCACGACCACGGCGACGGTGTCGCGGGCGTCGTGCAATACGAAATGAATCATGGTG
>JANMMH010000123.1:0-4836 GCA_031373055.1 Rubrivivax sp.
GAAGGCGCCGCCGCTGGGGTCCTTGGCGCCTTCGAGCAAGAAGTCCACGCCCAGCGCGTGCGTCACCACGGTGATCTTCGCGCCGGGGTCGGTGTCGAGGTGGTTGCGAATATTGCGCAGGCCTTTGACGGCTTGCGCTGAGGTGTCGTCGATGTGATAGGCGACGGCGTCTTGGGCCAAGGCCGCTGCGGCCGAAACGAACAGCAGCGCGCCGAGGGTGAGTTTGCGAAGCAGATTCATCATGTCGATCTCCTTGAAATGTCGGACGCTTGAGTGTGTTGCACGACGCGAAGTGCCGTCTATTCGTCTATTCGTCTTTCCGCAAGTTCACGACGCTCATGTCGCAAACCCCGGATTGCCCTTCGCCCCCAGCAATCTGGGCGTGTTGATGGTGCGCGGCTTCACACGCCCGCCCTGCGCCTTGAACCAGGTCTCGACGTGCTCCCACACCGGCTTCACGCCCGGCGCCGTGCGCGCCTCTTCAGCCACCGGTGCCCAGCCCGCCACCTTGTACTTCTTCGCCGCTTCGATGGGCTTGCCTTGCAGGCGCATGTCGCTGATGCGCGAGCCCATTTTCTCGGTCGGGCTGCACGTGTAGGCCAGGCCGCCCACGCGCACCATGTCGCCGCCTTGCTGGTAGTACGGGTCGGGGTTGAAGAGGTTGTCGGCCACGTCTTCAAGCACGGTCTTGATGGTCTCGCCCGTCATCTCGGTGAGCGTGGCGTAGGGGTAGGTCACAGCCACCTGGTCCATCAGCAACTCGCGCGTGATGGTGTCGCCCGGCAACAGCGACGTGCCCCAGCGAAAGCCCGGCGAAAACGCGATCTGTGCACCCTGCACGTCCATCAGCGCGTCGCAAATCAACTGGTCCCAGCTGCCATTGAAGTTGCCGCGCCGGTAGAGCAAACCGTCGGTCACGGCCAGCTTCTCGGCGAGCTTGGCTTCATACGGCGCGCGCACCTTGGTGATCAGCGCGTCCATCGCCGGGTCGGCCTTGAGTTGGTTGGCGAAGATCGGCATCAGGCGGTAGCGAAAGTCGGCCACCTTGCCGCCTTTGACGTCGAAGTCCATCACGCCGAGGAACTTGCTGTTGCTGCCGGCGTTGGTCACGAGCGTGGTGCCGCCGGCGTTTATTACCGGCACGGCCAGGGGCACGCCATCGTGGGTGTGGCCGCCGAAGATGGCGTCGATGCCGCGCACGCGCGTGGCGAGCTTCAGGTCGACATCCATGCCGTTGTGCGACAGCAGCACCACCACCTGCGCCCCCTTGGCCCGCGCGTCGTCGACCACCGTTTGCATGCTTTCCTCCTGGATGCCGAAGCTCCAGTCGGCCACCAGGTAGCGCGGGTTGGCGATGGGCGTGTAGGGGAAGGCCTGGCCGACGATGGCGCAAGGCACGCCGTTGATGACGCGCATCACGTACGGTTTGAAGACCGGGTCGCCGAAGTCATTGGTCTTGATGTTCTGCGCGATGAAGTCGATCTGGCCTTTGAAGTCTTTGTCGACGATCTCTTTCACGCGCTCCATGCCGTAGGTGAATTCCCAGTGGCCCGTCATCACGTCCACGCCCAACAGTTTGCTGGCGTCGACCATGTCCTGCGCGTCGGTCCACAAGGACGTGGCCGAACCCTGCCAAGTGTCACCACCGTCAAGCAGCAACGCCCCGGGGCGGCTGGCCTTGAGCTGCTTGACCAGCGTGGCCAGGTGCGCGAAGCCACCCACTTTGCCGTAGCGGCGGGCGGCCTTTTCGAAGTCGACGTACGTGTAGCCGTGCGCGGCGGCGCTCCCGGGACGCACACGCGCGGCCTTCAAGAGCGCGTCGCCCACCAGGTGCGGCAGCTGGCCTTGCATGCTGCCGAAACCGAGGTTGACGCTGGGCTCGCGAAAGTAGATGGGCTTGAGCTGCGCATGGCAGTCGGTCATGTGCAGGAAAGACACGTTGCCAAAGGGCGCCACGTCGTACAGGCCCTGCTGCGCTTGTGCCGCGTCGGCGTCAGCCCAGCGCCCCAAGCCCATGCCGGCCGCGGAGGCGGCGCCGAGGATTTGGGTGAATTCACGCTTGGTTAAATTCATGCTTCAGCAATCACTCATATGCAGATTCAAGAGAAGCCCGCAGTCGAGCGGGCTGGACAGCAAGGTCGCAGCAAACCACCTGCACCCTTTCCTCGCGCCTACTGATTCACCGGTGACTTCGGATCGAGCAGCAGCGCCATCAAGTCCTTGAGCTGCTTCTCGTCAAGCATCCCGACGTGCCCGAAACGCGGCATGCCCGAGCAGGCGTTGTAGGACTTGGCGTTGAAGAGCTTGGCCCAGGTGTATTCGACGATCGGCCTGGAGAGTGCGCCTTCGGGGTCGGTCACGCCGCGCATCTTGCCGTACTGGTGCAGGCTTGGGCCGATGGTGCCGAAGGAGATCTCGGCCGGGCTGATCATGTGGCAGTTGTAGCAGTTGCCACCGTTGGCGCTGGTGGCCGCCGAGGGGTCGGTCCAGGTCATGCCGCGGCCGTTTTGCGCCAGGCGCTCACCGGCGCGCCAGTCGCCGATGTATTTGCCGTCGGCGGGCGGCTTCACGCTGGCCAGGTTGGCGGCCTGAATAGCCCGCGCGCGTTCTTCAGACAGGGGCTTGCCTTCAGACGCCGAGCACTCGGCATTCGATGCGTCTTGTTGCAACCGATCTACCGTGGCGAGCCTTGTGCGCGGAACGAGCTCTTCAACATCGCGGCCATGCGCGCGTCGACTTCGGGCCCGGAGGGCGCCGTCGCACAACTCGCCAGCAGCACGCAGCCCGCAGCGCCCACCCACCCAAGCGTTGTTCTCATCATATTCATCACTCCTTCAGCGCTTGAGGGCCGGCACGATCGACTGCGCGCCCTTGGCATTGACACCCATGTACACGCCCAGCGCGACCGTTACTTCGGAGGCGTAGCCGGGGTAAGGAAAGCGCTGCTGCCGATAGCAGTCGTTGAGCCGGCGCTGCATGCTCCACAGCTCGCCGCTGCTGACGCGGTAGGCCGGCCACGCCGCGAAGCCGATGCCGTCGCCGGGGTTCTTGGTCAGGTCGGGCAGGTCTTGCAGCCGAATGCGTTTGCCCGCTTCGCTGTGGCACGACGCGCACGAGAAGTCATAAGGCCCGGCGCGCATGAAGAAGGCGCGCTTGCCAAGCTCGAGCATGGTTTTCTCTTCGGCGTGACGCTGCGGCAAATTGAAGCGCAGGCCTTTGGACTCCGCACCTATCCAAGCCACCAGCGCTTCCATGTTGACTTGCTCGCCACGGCCGAAAGGCGTGTTGGCGATGTCTGTGGCGCTCAGGCCCTGCAGCGTCTCGATGCAACTCAGCAGCCGCGACTCCAGGTCTTGCACGCGCTGGGTGTCGGCAAAGTAGCGCGGCAGCTCGACGAAGGCGCCTTTCACTTTGCCGGGGCCCTTGCCCAGGTCGCATGTCTCAAGCGACGCGTTCTTCGGCCCACGTTTGGTCTTCCAAAGGTTCTCGCCTTTGGCCTCGAACAGCTCGGCCGGGTTGCCGTCTTCGAGCATCTTGCGGTATTCGGCGATGCCGTCTGCCGCCGACTTCGTTTGTGCAAACGCTGTCAACGCGCAGGCCAGCAAGGCCGCTGCGGCCAAAGTTTTTTTCATAGTCTCCTCACGGGTAGGGCGGGCAGGCTTGTGGCGTCTTGCGTCACGACACCGTCGCTTCGTCGCTGCGCTTGTCACCCCGGTTGTCTAGCCAAGCCACGCTGATCTTGTCGCCGGCCTTGGCGCCCCTGACATTGAACTGCAGAAAGGGGTTCTTGGAGACCGCCGGCCCCCACTGCGCACTCATCACGGGCTTGCCGTTGTGCTGCGCGCTCACCTCCTGGATGTACCACGCCGGGATGGTCTTGCCCGCCGCGTCTTTGCGCTGGCCGGTCTCCATCTCGTGGGCCATCAAAACGCGAACGGTGGCCTTGTCGCCTGTTGCTTGGGCGCGAATGCGCATCGGGTCTGCCATGGGGTGCTCCTGGTGTTGGGTTGGGGCTGTGGAGAAAAGCTCGTCTAGCCGCCGCAGCCGCCGAGGGTGACTTTGACTTCCTTCTGCGCGAACAAGACCTTGCCGTCGTTCATCATCGCCACGGCGTAGACGTTGGACGACTGGCCCATCTTCACGCGGGTGGCGAAGTTGGCGTCGACGGCGTCGCTCACGTTGAACATCGCCGCCAGCAGCGATGGGTTTTTCTCGACCAAGATCAGCATGCGTTTGACACCGGGCAGTGTGGTGGCCGCACCGATGGGTACGACCGCGCCGTTCTCGGCAATATCGGGGCCGGTGACCGCCACGTCTTTGCTTTCGGTGGGTGCGCCTGCGCCCATGGCCTTCATCAGCTCAGCCATGGTCTTGGCTTCAAAGGCAGCCGTGCTGTAGCCACTGGCCTGCGCTTGCGCCAAACCGGGCACCAGGCCCAAGCTGGCCAACATGGCGGCGACCTTGGCTGAATGGGACAACGCTTCGCGTCGAGTTTGCATAATCATCTCCTTTATCTGCATAACGTAATAAACCGTTGAACATTGACCAAGCGGGCGATCCCTAGGTCGCCTTGAGTTCGCACTGAGCTCTTATGGGGGCACCTACTTCTTGGCGCCGTCGGCCAGCCACTGCGCGATGGCCTTGGCGTCGGCCTCACCCAGCACCTGGGCCGGCATGGGAGTCGTGCCCCACACGCCCGCGCTGCCTGCCTTGACCTTGCCGGCGAGATAGCCCGCAGCGTCCGCGCGCCCGCTGTACTTCGCCGAGATATCGCGAAAGCTCGGGCCGACGATTCTGTTGTCCACGCCGTGGCAAGCCGTGCAGGTGTGCTTCTGT
>JANMMH010000157.1:0-6747 GCA_031373055.1 Rubrivivax sp.
CAAGAAGTTGGGCTCGCTCGTGGTGTCGGTGAAGAGGCGCAGCACCTTGCCCGGCCGCGCGGTCTGCACGATCACCGTGCGTTTGGCGAAGGCCATCTCCAGCAGCAGGTTGCTGGTCACCCCCGGCGGCAGCGCGCCGATGGAAAACCAGGAGTCGCCTTGCGCGAGTGCCTTCACCGCAAACTGCTCGAAGGGGAAGGGGCCGAGTTCGCCCTGCCCCAAGGCGGTGGCAACGTCGATCATGGTGGCGGGTTCGCGCTTGGGCATGGTGGGCTCCTGTGGGAGCCGCCAGCATGCGCGCAAAACGCTGTCGGACGCAAGTCCTACCAGCGGTTGCGCAGCTCGCGCAGCTTGACGAATACCGTGCGTGCGTCGGGCATGTCGGGAAGGTCGGGAAAGCTCTCACGCAACTTGTTGATGAGGCTCGCACTGGTCAAGCGCAAGAAGGTGTTGAAGGTCTTCTCTTCACCCATGGTCGTGACCACCGCTTGCGCCGGGTCTTGGCCGCTGACCTTCAGCAGCGCCGCCGCTGCCGCAGCGTTGTCGGGCTCGCGCGCGAGCGTGAACTTCAGGTTGTTTTCGATGTAGTCGTGCCCGGCGTACACGCGTGTGGCGTCGGGCAAGGTGGCCAGTTGTTCGGCGAAGGTGGTGTACAGCAGCGACGAGTCACCACCGTTGTGGCAGTTGCCCGCGCCGGCGTTGAAGAGCGTGTCGCCACTGAAGAGGGCCGGTGCGTCACCATGCGCGCGCAGGCAGATGTGGCACATCGTGTGGCCCGGCGTGTCCAGGCATTCGAGCTCGATGTGTTTGCCGACCTTCACCACATCACCCGCACTCAAGCCACGGTCCACGCCGGGGATGGCGGCGCCCGAGCGCGCGTGCGCCAGCAGCTTGGCGCCGGTGGCGGCAACTACCGCTGCGTTGCCGCCGGTGTGGTCGTGGTGCTCGTGGGTGTTGAGCACCTGCGTGATGTGCCAGCCCTTGGCTTTGGCCACTTGCAAGCACTGGCCGTGGTCCAGCGGGTCGATGGCCAGGGCCTCGCCGCTGTCAGGACAGGCGATGAGGTAGTTGTAGTTGCGGTAGGCGTTACCGGTCCAGATGCGCTCAACTAACATGTTAGCTCCGTGGTCATAAAAATGAGGTCGACCTTGCCGCCATTGTAGAAAGCTGCGGGGCTGCCCTTAGAGTTCGGGCATACGTTGGCGAAGGCTGCTGCATATGAAGCGAACGAAACGATGGATCGTTTGGGCCGTGGCCTGTTGGCTGGGCCTTGCGGCGCCTCAAGTCTGGGCGCAAAGCGATCCTGGCGCCCGCATCAGCACGCTCTTCGCAGCCTGGGACAAGCCCGACAGCCCCGGCGCAGCAGTCGCCGTGGTGCGCGAGGGCGAGGTGATCTACCGCGGCGCGTTTGGCCAGGCGCAGCTCGAACACGCGGCGCCCAACACGCCGCGCACGGTGTTCCACGTGGCGTCGCTGTCCAAGCAGTTCACCGCTTTTGCGGTCCACCTGCTGGTGCAGGACGGCAAGCTGGCACTCGACGACGAGGTGCGCAAGTACTTGCCCGAGCTGAAGGCCGGCGCTGGGGTCATCACCGTGCGCCACCTGCTGCACCACACCAGCGGCCTGCGCGACCAGTGGAGTTTGCTGATGCTGGCCGGCCTGCGGCTGGACGACGTCATCACCGAAGGTGACGTGCTGGGCCTGCTGTGGCAACAGCGTGAACTCAACTTCGCCCCGGGCAGTGAGATGCTCTACAGCAATTCGGGCTACACGCTGCTGGCGCAGATCGTGCAGCGTGTTTCGGGCCAGTCGCTCAAGACCTTCGCGCAGGCGCGCATCTTCGCCCCGCTGGGCATGAAGGACACCGCCTTTCAGGAAAGCTACAGCCTGCCGATCAAGGGCCGCGCCTACTCGTACCGGCCCACACGTGAGGGCTGGCGCTACGTCGCTCTTTCCTACAGCACCGTGGGCGCTTCGAGCTTGATGACGACGGTGGAAGACCTGGCGCTGTGGGAGCGCAACGTCATCGATGGCAAGGTCGGCAGCGCGGCCGTGCTGGCGGCGCTGCATGCACGCGGGCGGCTCAGCCGTGGCGCCGAGATTGACTACGCCAGCGGCCTGGCCCATGGCCAGCATCGGGGCCTGCCCATCGTGGAGCACGGCGGTGCCGACGCCAGCTACCGCGCGTTCCTGCTGCGCTTCCCACAGCAGCGGCTCAGCGTCGTGGTGCTGGGCAATGCCGGCGACATGAATGCCGGGCTGCTGGCGCGCCGGGTTGCTGACGTTTATCTGGAGGGCACAGCGCCGCCGCAAGCGCCACCCAGCACCGCGCCAGATATCTGGCTTGACGCCACCACGCTGGCCCCCTTCGTCGGCGACTTCGAGATGCGCCCGGGCTTCGTGCTGAGCTTCAGCGCGCAGGGCACGCAACTGCGTGTACAGGCCACGGGCCAGCCGATGTTCCCGCTCTTCGCGTCGGCCGCTGACAGCTTCTTCACCAAAGCGTTTGAGGCCAGCGTGCGCTTTGATGCGCCCGGCGCCGACGGCAAGGTCAGCACCGCCACCTGGCGCCAAGGCGGGCGTGATTTGCCGCTCAAGCGCGTGGTGCTAACACCGCTGGTAAGTGCCGTCGAATCACTGACCGCCTGCGCCGGCGACTACTACAGCGACGAGCTGCGCACGCTCTACACGCTGTCGCTGCTTGACGGCAAGGCGCTGCTGCGCTACCCGCGCGGCGAGCTTGAGCTCAAAGCGCTGGCCACCGACCGCTACGCCGTGGCTTTCCCCATCGAGCAGCTCAGCGTGAAGCGCCGCGCCGACGGTGCCTGCATCAGCCTGGCCGTCGATACCGGGCGCGTGCGCCAGCTGATGTTTCAGCGCGTGACGTTGACGCCGTTGATGTGAACTCCGCGCCGGCGGGGCGTGGGCATTCACCGGCTGTCGCCCGCGCTGTCGATTCATCGCTGCCCCGCTGCGGCGCGGCCCGCCACTGCCTAGCATCGCGCCCATGAAACTCACCCGCCCCCTGTTGGCCGCCTCCTGGCGTTCATGGCTTGCCAATGACTTGCGGCGTGTTGGCCCCTACTGGCTGCAACTGGTGTGGACCTTCCTTTTCTGCGCCGCCCTGGCCGTGCCCTTCACGGTGGCCGGCTTCACCGCCTTCGCGCGCGGCGAAGGTGCCTGGCGCAACCTGGCGGGCTGGGCCGAGTGGTACGGCCGCAACCTCGTCGTGTGCCTGACCATCGGCTACCTCATCCACGGCCTCTTTGAGCTGGCGATCCGCTTGATGGGCCCGCGGCGCATGCGTGCGCTCACGGGCTGGCGCGCCACGGCCTTCCACACTGCCGTGCCGCTCACCGGCGTCGCCATCGGCTGGCCCTTGGGCGTGCTGCTGGCGCTGGGCCGTGTGCCAGCGTGGTTCAAGGGCGAGCAGGCCGCCAACACCATTGCCGGCGCGGTGCTCATCTCGGTCTTCATCACCTTCGGCCTGCACTTTTACTTCGCGGCCAAAGCCAAGCAGATCGAAGCCGAGAAGCGCGCCAGCGAAGCGCAATTGCGCCTTTTGCAAGCGCAGATGGAGCCGCACTTTCTGTTCAACACGCTGGCCCATGTGCAAACGCTGATCGACCACGAGCCTGCTGCGGCCAAGCAGATGCTTGAGAGCTTCACCGACTACCTGCGCGCCAGCCTGACCCAGCTGCGTGGTGAGCACAGCACGCTGGGCGCCGAGCTGACATTGGCCGAGGCCTATTTGCAACTCATGTCCACGCGCATGCACGAGCGGCTGGGCTACACGCTCGACGCCGACGACGCCGCACGCACGGCCGTGCTGCCGCCGCTGCTCTTGCAGCCGCTGGTAGAAAACGCCATCCACCACGGCCTGGAAGCCAAGGTCGAGGGCGGCATGCTCACGATCACGGCACGCGTGCAGGGCAAGCACTTGCAGATCGATGTGCACGACGACGGCCTGGGCCTGCACGCACCCACGCGCCGACGCAGCCGTGCAGGCACGGGCGTGGCCCTGGTCAACCTGCGTGAATGCTTGCTGTCACGCTATGGCCACGAGGCGCGCTTTGAGCTGCTGGACGCCGCCCCGGGCACGCTGGCGCGCATCACGCTGCCTTTCGAGATCGAAACCACCAGGAGCTGCTAACGATGCAAGCAAGCGCACTCATCGCTGACGACGAACCGCACCTGGCGCGCGCGCTGGCCGAACAACTGGCCGCGCTGTGGCCGGAGTTAGACATCGTGCACATCGCGCGCCACGGCCTGGAAGCTGCGGAAAGAATCGCCGCACTCAAACCCGACATCGCCTTCCTCGACATCCAGATGCCAGGCCTGAGCGGCCTGGAAGTGGCGCAGGGCATCGAGGGTGCGACGCAGGTCGTCTTCGTCACCGCCTTTGATGACTACGCAGTGCAAGCCTTCGAGCAAGAAGCCTTTGACTACGTGCTCAAGCCTGTCAAGACCGAGCGCCTAGCGCGCACCTTGCAGCGCTTGCAGCGGAGCCTGGCGCAGACCAGCAACGGCGGCGACGCACGTTTACTGGCCGTGCTGCACCGCCTGACCCCAGCAGCTCAGGCACCCAGGCAAGCGCCGCTGCGCTGGATACGCGCCAGCATGGGTGAGCTCACCCACCAAGTCGACGTTAGCGAGGTGCTCTTCTTTCGCGCCGACGAGAAGTACACCTGCGTGCAAACAGCCAGCGCCGAGCACCTCATCCGCACGCCCATCGTGGAGCTGGCGGTCCAGCTCGACGCGCGCCAGTTTCAGCAGGTGCACCGCTCGATCATCGTCAACCTGGCGCAGCTGGCGGGCACCCGGCGCGACGATGCCTCGCGGCTCTTCCTGCGCGTCAAAGGCCACGCCCACGAGTTGCCGGTGAGCCGCGCTTACGTGCACTTGTTCAAGGCAATGTAAGCGGCGGCAACGGCCCCCCCCGGGATGGGGGTGCGTTGCGTAGCGGCGTGGGTAAAAACGTGGTCGACAAGGGGGCGCTGTTGCCCTAGCCTGCGCCGCTTCACATTCCTGCCTGGACACACCATGACCCAACGTCACTTCCGCCTCGCCGCCCTCAGTGCTGCGCTTGCCACCTTGTCGCTGAGCGCCACCACACCCACCTTCGCCGCGCAGCGCAGCAACAGCCCCGACAGCAGCGCACGCGCCAAAGAAGACACCGGTTTTGCCCTGGTCCAATTGGCCGGCGAGCCGCTCTCGACCTACGTCAAGACCAAGCCGCCGCAGGGCAAGAAGATCGACTTCGATCAAAGTTCGGTGAAGAGCTACCGCGCGCAGCTCTCCAAGCTGCGCAACGATTTCAAGACCTGGCTGCGCGTGAATGTGCCGCAGGCCAGCGTGACGGGCGAGTTCGACATCTCGCTGAATGCCGTGTCGATCAAGCTCGGTGGTGCCAGTCTGGCGCAGGTGGCGGCGTCCCCAATGGTGCGGATGGCGCAGTACCAGGGGCTGTATTACCCGACGGCAGCGCACGCCACGGACCCCGATCTGGCGATCCTCAAAGCAGTCGAGGCGTGGGGCGCGGGGGGCGCCGTGAACGCTGGCGCAGGCGTGAAGGTCGCCATCGTTGATTCGGGCATCGATTTCGGCCATCCTTGCTTCAACGACGGTGGTTATGCCGGAGCCAACCAACTCGGCGACACACGCTTCACCAACAACAAGGTCATCGCGGCACGCGTCTTCAACAACAAGACACCGTCGCGGCGCTACACGCCCGAGGCCATCGACTCGCATGGCACCCATGTCTCGGGCACGGTGGCGTGCAATTTCGAAACGCCGACCACCGTCGACGGCGTGTTGCTACCTTACAAAATGAGCGGTGTCGCGCCGCGTGCTTTGCTTGGCAACTACAACGTCTTCCCCGGCGCAGTAGGCAACGCGCGCTCCGAAGACATTCTCAACGCGCTGGAAGCCGCCTACCAAGACGGCATGGCTGTCGCCAACATGAGCCTGGGCGGCGGTGCGGCCGGCATCCAGGACCTGCTGACCATCGCCGTCGACAACCTCGACCGCGCCAACATGGTGGTGGCCGTGGCTGCCGGCAACGAAGGGCCGGGTGCGCGCACCGTAGGCTCGCCTGGCTCGGCGGCGCGCGCGTTGACTGCGGGGGCGAGTTCGGTGGGACATCAGATCGTGCACCAGGTCACTGTGGGCGCGGGCACCTACGCAATGGTCAAAGGTGATTTCGGGCCGGGTCCGGTGACGGCGCTGCTGAGCGTGTTGGTTGATGCGGCGAGCCCGTACAACGGACTGTCGCAAGCCTGCACGCCGTTCACATCGGGCTCGCTCACCGGGCAAATTGCGCTCATCACACGCGGCACCTGCGACTTCAGCATCAAGATGCGCAACGTGCAAGCCGCTGGCGGCGTGGGCGCCATCGTGGTCAACCGCGAACTTGGCGCCTTCGTCATGGGCACCAACGGCGACGGTCTGCCAGACGCCACGATCCCTGGCTTCATGGCGCGTCAAGAGGATGTCACCGCGCTCAAGGCTGCGGGTGGTCAGAGCACCACGCTGCCGCAGCTGGGCACCTACCTCTCCGACATCGCCAAGAACGATGTCATCGCCGACTTCACCAGCGAAGGCCCGACCGATGTCGACTTCCGCATCAAGCCCGACGTCATGGCGCCTGGCGTGAACGTGGTCTCGTCGATCCCGCGCAGCTATTGCGGTGGCGCGCCATGTTTCGCCTTCTTCAACGGCACCTCGATGGCCACGCCGCACCTGGCG
>JANMMH010000221.1:0-2740 GCA_031373055.1 Rubrivivax sp.
TCGAACTTGTCGAGCGACCACTTGATCTGCTTTTGCAGCGCCAGGTCGTCTTCGACGATCAAGAGCGGCGTCGCCTGAGCCTGCGTCATAGGCGGGCCGGCATCGTCAAATCAGAGCCTTGCTGCATCTCGAAGAGTGGCAAAAGCACCGTGACGATCGTGCCTTGCCCGAGCTGGCTTTCCACGGCGATCGAGCCGCCAAGCTCACGCACGTATTGGGCGCTCTCATAGGTGCCGATGCCCATGCCACTGTGCTTGGTGCTGTTGAATGGCTTGAAGAGCCGTGTCTTGACGAATTCTTCCGACATGCCCGCCCCGGTGTCACAGATTTCAACTTTGACTTGCCCACTCACACGCTCCACTTGCAGACTGACCGTGCCCTCGGCCGGCGTGGCATCCAGGGCGTTGTGCACCAAGTGGCCCAGCACGCGCTCCAGGCGGTCGTCGTGCCCGCGAGTGGCCAGGCGTTCGCGTACGTCAATCTGCAATTGCCGCCCACGCGCGACCGTCATGGCCTGGAGTCGCTGGATCAATGGCGTGAGCTCCACGCCACGTGCGCCACCTGGCGGTGTCGCACCTTCGCGCAGCTGCAACATCAAGCGGCGCATCTTCTCTAGCGAGCTCTCCACCGTCAACAGCATGTCCTGCTGGAACTCGCGGTTGTCGTGCAGACGTTCCGCATTCTTCAGCATCAGCGAGAGCTGGGTGACGATGTTCTTCAGGTCGTGCACCACAAAGGCGGACATGCGGTTGAAGGCGTCGAACTTGCGCGCTTCGAGCAAAGCCTCGGTGGCTTGCATCTGCGCCATGAAGCCGGCAGCCTGTCGGCTGGCGGTCTTGAGCAGGTCGCGCACCTCCCAATTCAGTTCCACCGCCGTACGCGGCCGCAGCAGTGTGACGAAGCCGAGCAGCTCGTCGCCCACCCGCAGCGGCACCACCAGCCACAGGTTGGGGTTGGACAGCAGCCACAGCGGCAGCGCCAGCTGGCCGTAGACGCGAGGTGACTCGCGGTACTCATCGAGGTCGACCACCCATTCCTTGCTGTGCAGGAACTGCGCGAACGACGAAGTGTTGCTCTCGACCTCGGCCACCTCAGGCGCATTCCAGCGCGTGGATTGGGTGAATGCTGCGTCGTGCTGGGCGCGGGTCCACAGGCCACCACCTGGGCTCTCCACCATGTCGGCCAGGCCGCGAATGACGAGCCCGCCGACCTCTTGCGGTGCCGACGTGGTCGACAGCATGGCCGTGAAGCGCAGCCACTCCTGCCGGTAGTCGTAGCGGTAGCTGAAGAAGTGCTTGCCGACGAATACGCGCAGCCGTGCGCGCAAAGTGCCCGAGACCACCAGCACGATGAGCATCAAGGCCCCAGCCAGCACCAGCCCCAGCTGCAAGGCGCGGCCCCAGTCGCCGCCGAAGTAGCGCACGTAGTAGCCGATGGCCGCCATGAAGAGCATGTAGACGCCCACCAGCACCAGCGTGGCGGAGTAGAACGCCGCTGTGCGCGAGACCTGCAAGCTCCGTACCCAGTTGCCGCGGCGCGTGACGGCCACCACCAGCAGCGGCAGGGCCAGCAAATGCACGAAGCCACGCAGGCTCAGCACATCCTTGTCCATGTGGCCAAAGAGCAGCGCTTCGGAATGCAGGTAGATGTCGAAGCCAAACGCAAACGCTAGGCCCAGGCACAAGGGCTTGGCGCTCCAGCGTGAGCTGTCGGACACGTTGCGGAACAGTTGCTCGGTCAACAGTGCGCCCAGCACGGCCAGGGCCAGTGCGGTGACCATGCTGAAGCTTGACGCGTCGGGCAGGTGCTGTTCGTGCCTGACACGCAGCGCCCAGGCCCCCAGCGCCGTCGCCAGCGCCAGCGCCGACACGAGGCGCATCCAGCCTAGGCCTGAGCGGGCGCCGAGCCACGAGCGTGCGCCAAGCAGGCTGAGCAAGAACGCAAACCACAGCCCGTAGCGCAACAGGTCGAGTGCCGCCGACGCGAACGCCGGGGCTGTCATGCGTGAAAAGCTGTCAAGTACCGCGGCCCCAGCCCACGCCGCGGTGACCAACATGGTCGCCGCGAAGAGTGGCAGTTCACTGGCACCAGGCGCACGGCGCAGGAAGCCGGCGCGCACGAGGTAAAGGAAGAATAGAAGGTACGCCAGCGCCGCGAGCGCGTAGCCAAAGACAAGGGGGTCAGCTGTCACTGCCGTCATCTTTGCGCTTCACCAGGGCTTGCCTGATTGCCAGGCGGGCCTGAATTCTAGGTTGCGACGTGCCGACCGATTCAGCCAGCTGATCCGCAGTCAGCGCGCACCTTTGCCCGTCAACACCACGCTCACCGTCTCCAGCAGGATCACGATGTCGAGGAACAGCGAGTGGTTCTTCACGTAGTACAGGTCGAACTGCAACTTGGCCTGCGCATCTTCCACCGTGGCACCGTATTGGTAGCGCACCTGTGCCCAGCCCGTGACACCTGGTTTGACGCTGTGGCGCACCGCGAAGTAGGGGATCTCTTGCGTGAGCTGGTCCACAAAGAATGGCCGCTCGGGCCGGGGGCCAACGAGGCTCATTTCGCCCTTGAACACGTTGAGCAACTGCGGCAGCTCGTCAATGCGCAAACGGCGAATGATCTTGCCCACGCGCGTCACGCGGTCGTCATTCGCCGTGGCCCAGCGCGGCGTGCCGTCTTGCTCGGCGTCCGTGCGCATGCTGCGGAACTTGGCGATCTGGAAGGGGTGCCCGTTGAGGCCTAC
>JANMMH010000224.1:0-8933 GCA_031373055.1 Rubrivivax sp.
TCGAACTTGTCCTCGCTGCAGCACGCCGAGACGGCCACCCGCTGCAGTGCATCATGGAGGCCGCATGATCGCCCAGGAATTGGAAGTCAGCTTGCACATGGCGTTTGTCGAGGCGCGCCAGCAGCGCCACGAATTCATCACAGTCGAACACCTGTTGATGGCGCTCCTGGACAACCCCTCGGCCGCTGAAGTGCTGCGCGCCTGCGCCGCCAACATCGACGACCTGCGCAAGAGCCTGGCCACCTTCATCAAAGAAAACACGCCCACGGTGTCCGGCAGTGAAGAGGTGGACACGCAGCCCACGCTGGGCTTTCAGCGCGTGATCCAGCGCGCCATCATGCATGTGCAGTCCACCGGCAGCGGCAAGAAAGAAGTCACCGGCGCGAACGTGCTGGTGGCCATCTTCGGCGAGAAAGATTCGCACGCCGTGTACTACCTACACCAGCAGGGCGTCACACGCCTTGACGTGGTGAACTTCATCGCGCACGGCATCAAGAAATCCGACCCGCCCGAGCCGGCGAAGTCCAACGAATCCAACGGACCCGAAGGCGAGAAAGAAGACGGCGCGGCCGGTGACGGCAAGAGCTCACCGCTGGACCAATTCACGCAGAACCTGAACCAGCTCGCGCGCGACGGCAAGATCGACCCGCTGATCGGCCGCGAGCACGAGGTTGAGCGCGTCATCCAAGTGTTATGCCGCCGCCGCAAAAATAACCCGCTATTGGTGGGCGAGGCCGGTGTGGGCAAGACCGCCATCGCCGAAGGCCTGGCCTGGCGCATCACACAAGGCGACGTGCCTGAAGTGCTTGCCGACGCCATCGTGTACTCGCTGGACATGGGCGCGTTGCTGGCCGGCACCAAGTACCGCGGTGACTTCGAGCAACGCCTCAAGGGCGTGCTCAAGCAGTTGAAAGATCAGCCGCGCTCGATTCTCTTCATCGACGAGATCCACACCTTGATCGGCGCCGGTGCTGCGTCAGGCGGAACCTTGGACGCGAGCAACTTGCTCAAGCCGGCCTTGAGCAACGGCGCGATGAAGTGCATTGGCGCCACCACCTTCACCGAGTACCGCGGCATCTTCGAGAAAGACGCGGCGCTGTCAAGGCGCTTCCAGAAGGTTGACGTCGTCGAGCCCACGGTCGAGCAGACCATCGAGATTCTCAAAGGCCTGAAGTCGCGCTTTGAAGACCACCATAGCGTGAAGTACGCGCTCGGCGCCTTGCAGGCTGCGGCCGAGCTCTCGGCCAAGTTCATCAACGACCGACATCTGCCCGACAAGGCCATCGACGTGATCGACGAAGCCGGTGCCGCGCAGCGCATCCTGCCCAAGAACAAGCAGAAGAAGACCATCACGCGTGCCGAGGTCGAAGAGATCGTGGCGAAGATCGCGCGCATCCCGCCGGCCAGCGTGTCGAATGACGACCGCGGCAAGCTGCGTAGCCTGGACCGCGATTTGAAGAGCGTGGTCTTCGGCCAAGACCCGGCTATTGACGCGCTGGCCTCGGCCATCAAGATGGCGCGCTCAGGCTTGGGCAAACCCGACAAGCCGATTGGCTCGTTCCTCTTCTCTGGCCCGACAGGCGTGGGCAAGACGGAGGTGGCCAAACAGCTCGCTTTTGTGCTGGGCATCAAGCTGATCCGCTTCGACATGTCGGAATACATGGAACGCCACGCCGTGAGCCGCTTGATCGGCGCGCCCCCGGGTTACGTCGGCTTCGACCAGGGCGGTTTGCTCACCGAGGCCATCAGCAAGAAGCCGCACGCGGTGCTGCTGATGGACGAGATCGAGAAGGCGCACCCGGATGTCTTCAATGTGCTCTTGCAGGTGATGGACCACGGTACGCTGACCGACAACAACGGGCGCAAGGCGGACTTCCGCAGCGTCATCATCGTGATGACCACGAATGCCGGCGCGGAGACCCTGAACCGCAGCAGCATCGGCTTCACGAATTCACGCGAAGCCGGTGACGAGATGGCTGACATCAAGCGGCTGTTCACACCGGAGTTCCGCAACCGGCTCGATGCCATCGTCAGCTTCAGGCCGCTGGACCAAGACATCATCTTGCGTGTGGTCGACAAGTTCTTGCTGCAACTTGAGAGCCAGCTCGCCGAGAAAAAGGTCGAGGTCACCTTCACCGACGCGCTGCGCAAACAGCTCGCCAAGAAGGGCTTCGATCCGCTCATGGGCGCGCGCCCCATGCAGCGTCTGATCCAGGACACCATCCGTCGCGCGCTGGCCGACGAGCTGCTCTTCGGCCGCCTGGTCGATGGCGGGCGCTTGACGGTGGACGTGGACGAGGCGGGCGAGACGCAGCTCGATATCCAGCCACCGAAGAAAAGCGACAAACCGCGCGCGGAAGCCGCGGCGGTGTAAGTGACTCGGGCGTTAGGCCAGCGCGGCGTCGTGAGCCGCCGGGTCTTGCAGGTAAAAGCGAGAGAGCATCTGGTACAGCGCCAGATGCTCTTTTTTCATGCGCGTGGGTGTGACGAAGAACGCCTCGCTCGCGACGGCGAAAAACTCGTCGTTGCCTTGCAACCCGTACGGGTCAAGTGCGGTGTCCTCGTCAACGTCAACGCGCCGGGCAAGGTCTTCGCGAGCTTGCGTCAGCACGTGCAGCCAGTCCTCGCGCGGCAGGCCCGGCGGTAGTGCCGGTACGCCGTCGGCCACGCCGTCGTGCATGTCCAGCACATGCGCAAATTCGTGGATGACGACGTTGTAGCCTGCCGCCGCACTCATGCCGGCGGCGCGAACGTCGCGCCACGACAGCATCAAAGGTCCGCCCGACATGGCCTCGCCGGAGACGACTTCGTCGTAGACATGCACGACGCCGTCGTCGTCGTGGTGCTCACGCCGGGCCACCACCTGGTCGGCATGCAAGACGATGCCGACGAAGCCGCTGTAGCGCGCCAGGCCCAGGCGCAAGATGGGCACGCAGGCCTGCGCGGCGACGGCCACCACCACGTCGTTGCTGAGCTTGATGTCGCCCACGGCGGTGAATTCTTTGGCGTCGAGGAATCGGCTGGCCAGGCGCTTGAGCAGCGCGTCGTCGGCGGGGAGAGGCTGCCGCAAGAACGGGTAGCGCTTGAGCGTGCGCCGCCACAAGTCGTCAGCAATCGGCCGACGTGCCACGGCGCGGTCTTCGCGGAAATGGCGCCAGCGCGCCAGCAGGGCGCTCATTCGCCGAACATTTGCGCGCGCGCTGGCGGCAGGCGTTGCAAGCCTGCAGCCGACCAGCGCAGCACTTCGGCGCGCTGGTGCTGGTCCAGGTCCCAGTCGCTCAAAACGTGGCGCCGGTGCGCGGGGCCAAGCGCCTCGCTGCCCGGCCGGTGTGTGTGGCCGTGGATGAAGTCGGCGGAACCGGTGTCTTGCAGCCAGGCCATGGCACTGGGTCGATCGACGTCTGCATTGGCGGCACCATCAAATTGCCGGCGCGACGCGCTGTGTGCACGTATCTCCGACGCTATGCGCAGTCGCTCACTCAAAGGCTTGGCCAGAAATTCATCTTGCCAAGCCGGGCTGCGCACGAGTTGACGAAAGGCTTGGTAGGGCGTGTCGTCAAGACACAGCGCGTCACCGTGCGAGAGCAAGGCGCGTGTGCCAAATGCCGTGAGCACCGTGGGGTCGCTCAAGCCCTGCATGCCCGAGGCCGCCAGCATGGCGGGCCCAAGAAGGAAGTCACGATTGCCTGCCATGAAGAAGAGCGGCTTGTCGCGTGCGGCCTCAGTCAGTGTCGCCACGCAGCTTTGCTCAAAGGGCGAATCGCGCGTGTCGTCACCCACCCAAAGCTCGAACAAGTCGCCCAGCATCACCACCGCGTCGGCGCAGGTGTTGGCAAGGTAGTCGCGCCACGCCGCATGGGTGGCGGGCATGGCGGCACTGAGGTGCAGGTCGGAGATGAAGTCGATGGCGCGCCAGTGCGCGGGCGCCACGAGCTCCTGGACACCAGGCAGTGCCAAGATGGCGCTGCCGTTGGCCGTTAGCGTCACGCCACCTCAAAGACGCGTTCGATGACCACGTTCTCCAGCGGCACATCGTCGTGCATGCCCTTACGGCCGGTCTTGGTACGCTCGATAGCATCGACCACTTCGGTGCCGCTGACGACGCGGCCAAAGACAGCGTAACCCCAGCCCTGCGAGTTCTCAGCGCGGAAGTCCAGGAAGTCGTTGTCCACGGTGTTGATGAAGAACTGCGCGGTGGCCGAGTGGGGGTCGGACGTGCGCGCCATTGCCAGCGTGTAGCGCTTGTTCTTCAAGCCGTTGTTGGCTTCGTTGCTGATTGCCGGCAGGCAGTCACGCTGCTTCATCGTGACGTCGAAGCCGCCACCTTGCAGCATGAAGCTCTTGATCACACGATGAAAGATCGTGCCGTCGTAGTGGCCTTTGGCGACGTAGGCCAGAAAGTTGGCCACGCTCTTGGGTGCCTTGGTGTCGTCGAGCTCGATGGTCATCGAGCCGGCGTTGGTGTCGAGTTGTACGGTCTTGGGCACTTCAGTTCTCCAGGGTTGCTTTCTTGATCACGATCGGCGTGACCGGCACATTGGCATGCGGTCCGTCGGACTTGGTGGGTACTTCGCGCATGCGGTCGACGACCTCCATGCCGTCGATGACCTTGCCGAACACTGCGTAGCCGTTGCCGTCACGCGAGTTGTCGGCGTCAAGGAACGCGTTGTCGACGACGTTGACGAAGAACTGCGAGGTCGCCGAGTTGGGGTCGCCTGTGCGCGCCATGGCCACCGAGCCACGCACATTGCGCAGGCCGTTCTTGCTTTCTAGCGCGATCGGCGCGCGTGTGGTCTTTTGCGTCATGTCGGTCTTCATGCCGCCGCCTTGCACCATGAAGGTCGGGATGACACGGTGAAAGATCGTGCCGTCAAAGTGCCCCGCCTTCACGTACTGCACGAAGTTCGCTGCGCTCTTGGGGGCCTTCTCGGCGTCGAGCTCGATCACGATGTCGCCCAGCGTGGTTGACATGCGAACTTTCTGCGCCACGGCAGGCATGGCAAATGCGGCACCGATAAGGACCATGGCCAGCGCCGTTTTCAAGTTGATGGTCATACGGGTTCCTAACGTTGAAGCGGTGGGGTGGTGACATCGCTGCTGCCGCGGCCGTCGCGCACCGAACGCGCAACGAGCTCGATGGCGACGCGAATCTTTCGTTGCAGGATCGGATCGGGCCGTTCGGGCCGCGCCGAGCCTTGCCACGACGACAGCGCCAGCTGCAGGTAGACGTCGCCCAGATTTTCGCGCACGAGCAGGTGCGAGGGGTCGTTGCGCAGCGCCGTTTCCAGCGCCACACGCGCAAGGTCCCAGCGGCCCGCGCGCGAGTGAATCGCGGCAATATTGTTGTAGGGCTCGGGCAGCTGCGGGTAGTCCTGCGTCAGCGTGGTGAACATCTGCAAGGCCTGCGCATCGCGCATCATGTCCATCAGCACCACGCCGTGCAAAAAACGCAAGCGTGCATCGGCCCCTTTGGCGCTGGCTTCAGCGCGCTGCAAGGCGCCGGGCAAGTTGCCTTGCGCGATGAAGCGTTGCACGTCGTTGGCCGCATCGGCATGTGCGCTGCCGATGCCGATCACCATGATCGACAGCAAACGTGCAAGTTGGAGGCGGAGCTTCATCGCGAGCGCAGTGGGGAACAAGAGGGCCGGATGGCCGCCGCTATACTGGTTTTCATTCTATCGGCCAGCGTGAAGTGCCCTCGCGGCACACGCCCTTTTACACCCCGCTGACCCGCCCAAGCCCCATGACCCTGCGCATCTACAACACGCTGCATCGCCGCCTTGAAACGTTCGCGCCGATCGAGCCGAACCACGTGCGCATGTACGTCTGCGGCATCACCGTGTACGACCTGTGCCATGTCGGCCACGCCCGCATGATGCTGGCCTTTGATGTCGTCTACCGCTGGCTGCTGGCCTCGGGCTACCGCGTGAGCTATGTGCGCAACATTACCGACATCGAAGACAAGATCATCAAGCGCGCGGTCGAGCGCGGCGTCAGCATCCGCGCGCTAACCGACGAAATGATTGCAGCCATGCACGCCGACATCGGCGCCATGGGCCTTGCAGCACCCACCGCCGAGCCGCGCGCCACCGACTACGTGCCGCAGATGCTGTCGCTCATCGCGCAGCTTGAAACCAAGGGCCTGGCTTACCGCAGCCCCAGTGGCGACGTGAACTTTGCGGTGCGTCGTTTTCCCGGCTACGGCAAGCTTTCGGGCAAGTCGCTTGACGCGCTGCGTGCGGGCGAGCGCGTCGCCGTGCTGGGTGACAAAGAAGACCCGATGGACTTCGTGCTGTGGAAGGCCGCCAAGCCCAGCGAGCCCGCTGAGGCGAAGTGGGACAGCCCAGCCGGCCCTGGCCGCCCAGGCTGGCACATCGAGTGCTCGGCCATGAGCTGCGCCTTGCTCGGTGAGCGCTTTGACCTCCACGGCGGCGGCATGGACTTGCAGTTCCCGCACCACGAGAACGAAATTGCGCAGAGCGAAGGAGCGCTGGGCCAGCCCTTCGTCAACGTCTGGATGCACAACGGTTTTCTCAACGTTGACGACGAGAAGATGTCCAAGTCGCTGGGCAACTTCTTCACCATCCGCGACGTGCTCAAGCGCTACGACGGCGAGACGCTGCGCCACTTCATGCTGCGCACGCATTACCGCAGCCCGTTCAACTTCAGCGACGCTAACCTTGACGATGCGCGCAATGCGCTGCGGCGTTTGTACACGGCACTCGACGCGGTCGCGCTGCCCGGGGCGAACCCCGAGATCAACTGGGCTGAGCCCAGCGCCGCGAAGTTCCGCGCGGCCATGGACGACGACTTCAACACACCCGTTGCCGTGGCGGTGCTCTTTGAGTTGGCCGGCGAAGTCAACCGCACGCGCGACATAGCGTCGGGCTTGATGTTGCGCGCGCTGGGTGGCGTGCTGGGCTTGCTGCAAAGCGCACCGCGCCGTTTCTTGCAGCTGGGCAGCAGCCTGGATGCGGCGTCCATTGACGCGTTGATCCAAGCCCGCGCGTTGGCCAAGCAGGCACGCAGCTTCGCGGAGGCCGACCGCATTCGCGATGAACTCGCGGCCGCCGGCATCGAGCTCAAAGACTCGGCAGCAGGCACGACATGGGTCAAAGGCTAGGCCTGTGAGCACGGCCAAAGTTAGCGGTCACGCGGCGGCCATCACGCCCGATTTTTGGGACGAGGCCTGTCGCCACCTGTCGCGCCGCGACCGCGTGATGAAGAAGCTGATCCCACGCTTTGGCGAAGGCCGTTTGCAAAGCCGCGGTGATGCCTTCACGACGCTGGCGCGCTCCATCGTCGGCCAGCAGATCTCCGTAAAGGCGGCGCAGTCGGTGTGGGATCGTTTTGCCGCCTGCGTGGGCGGCGCACCCGCCAAGCTCGCGCCGACCGCCGTGCAGGCCTTGCCGATGGAACAGCTGCGTGGTGCCGGGCTGTCAGGCCGCAAAAGCGAATACTTGCTCGACCTGGCACGTCACTTCGGCGCGGGCCTGGTGCATGTCGACGACTGGCGCGGCATGGCCGACGACGACATCATTGACGAGCTGGTGGCCATCCGCGGCATCGGCCGCTGGACGGCCGAGATGTTCCTCATCTTCCACCTCATGCGCCCCAACGTGATGCCGCTGGACGACCTGGGTTTGCTCAAAGGCATCAGCCTGAACTACTTCAGCGGCGAGCCTGTTTCAAGGGCTGAAGCACGCGAAGTTGGCGAGGCTTGGGCGCCCTTTCGCTCGGTGGCCACATGGTACATTTGGCGCAGCTTGGACCCGCTGCCGGTGGACTATTAGGCCCCTGCCAGCGACCACCATCCGACCTTCATTGCCTACGCACGGATGAGCAAAAAACACTTTCTTGAGTTCGAAGCGCCGATCGCCGAGCTGGAATCGAAGATCGACGAACTGCGTTACGTGCAAAACGAGTCGGCTGTCGACATCTCCGACGAGATCGAGCGTCTGGATCAGAAGAGCCAGCAGCTCACCAAAGACATCTACGGCAAGCTCACGCCGTGGCAGGTGACGCAGATTGCACGGCACCCGCAGCGCCCCTACACGCTGGACTACGTGAACGAGGTTTTCACCGAGTTCCATGAGCTGCATGGCGACCGCCATTACGGCGACGACACCTCCATCGTGGGCGGGCTGGCGCGCTTCAATGGGCAGGCCTGCATGGTGCTGGGCCACCAAAAAGGCCGCGACACCAAAGAGCGCACGCAGCGCAACTTCGGCATGTCGCGCCCCGAGGGTTACCGCAAGGCGCTGCGGCTGATGAAGCTGGCGGAGAAATTCCGGCTGCCGGTGTTCACCTTTGTCGACACGCCCGGCGCGTACCCCGGCATTGGCGCCGAAGAGCGCGGCCAGTCTGAAGCTATAGGCCGCAACATCTTCGAGATGGCGCAGCTTGAAGTCCCCATCATCGCCACCGTCATCGGTGAAGGCGGCTCCGGCGGCGCGCTGGCCATCAGCGTGGCCGACCAAGTGCTCATGCTTCAGTACGCCATCTACTCCGTGATCTCGCCTGAAGGCTGCGCCTCGATTCTGTGGAAGACTTCTGAGCGCGCGAGCGACGCAGCCGAAGCCTTGGGCATCACGGCGCACCGCCTCAAGGCCCTGGGTGTGATCGACAAGATCGTGAGCGAGCCCGTGGGTGGCGCGCAGCGCGACGCCAAGTGGATGGCCGCGCAACTCAAGCGAGCGCTCAATGACGCGATGCGCCAGCTCGTCGACCTGAAGCCCAAGGAGCTCTTGCAGCGCCGCTACGAGCGCTTGCAATCCTATGGGCGCTTCACCGACACCAAGGATCGCTGAGCGCGCCTTGCACATCGCCGTCGCCACCAGTGGCGGGCGCGACTCCACGGCCCTCTTGCATTGCGTGGCGCGTGCGGCGCGTGATGTCGGCGTGCAAGTTCATGCGCTGCATGTGCACCATGG
>JANMMH010000271.1:0-2872 GCA_031373055.1 Rubrivivax sp.
CTTCACCTTGCCGGCCTTCATTCGTTGCTGCGCGTGCCACATGTCGAAGGCGGTCTGCTCTGCCAGCCACACACGGGCATCGCCGCCGCGCTCCAAGCCCAGCCATGCCTCCACGCGCAAGGCCATCTCCGGTGAGATCGCGGCGCGGCCGTTGAGCACGCGAGAAAGCGCCACGCGGGACACACCAAGTTGCTCGGCAGCCTCGGTCACCTTGAGGCCGAGTGCTGGCAGCACATCGTCGCGCAGCGTGAGGCCGGGATGCGGTGGGTTGAACATGCGGGACATGATGCTCTCCTTCAGTGGTAGTCCTGGTAGTCGACGAGTTCGGCGTTGACACCGATGAAGCGGAATGTCAGCCGCCAATGGCCGCTGACCCACACAGACCAATGGCCACGTAGCTCGCCTTTCAGCGGGTGCAGCCCCCAGCCCGGCAGGTTCATGTCTTGCGGCTTGTTGGCGGCATTCAGGCGCCGCAGCATGGCCCCGAGCTTGGGCGCGTGGGCGGCTTGGATGCCGGCCTTGCGACCGTTGAGGAAGAAGGCCTCCAAGCCCTTTTGCTTGAAGCTCAGGATCATGATGCAGTGTATCGCGTTGCGATACGAGGTTCGTGCCAGGGCGCATGCTGCGGCCTGTCGCCCGGCGGCATCGCCTGCACGCGCAACGGTTCCATCCACGCCCATGTGGGCAGGCAAACGCCAGCCGTCCGCCATCGGCGGCGCGCCTTCATTCGAGCACCTCGGTGGCGCGCAGCCGAAACGATGGCGGGACAGTGATGCCTAGCGACTTCGCGGTTTTCAGGTTGAGCACAAGGTCGAAGGTGGTCGGCTGTTCGATCGGCAGGTCACCAGGCTTGGCGCCTTTGAGGATGCGGTCGACGTAATAAGCCGATCGCCGGGCGAGCGCCAGGCGATCGGGGCCATAGTTGAACAACGCGCCTTGACTGGCGGATGCCCCACCGACTACCGGCCAGCGCTGCGCCAGCGCGAGCTGCATGATCTTGTTCATGTGCGGCCAGAACCACGTGTGCGGCAAGAGCATCAGCGCTTGCACTTTGCCGCTCGCCAAACGCACAAAAGCCGGCTCGATGTCCTCGGGCTTGGCCATGTCAACGATGACGGCTTCGAAGCGATGGCGCTCCGCCGCGCGGCGAACATTGCTCACGT
The DNA here is from genome assembly GCA_031373055.1 of Rubrivivax sp. GTDB lineage: Bacteria > Pseudomonadota > Gammaproteobacteria > Burkholderiales > Burkholderiaceae_C > Rubrivivax. The sequence continues at coordinate 1,164 of JANMMH010000271.1, forward strand.
TGGCGTCGCGTCCGCTTGACGTCGAGTCGGCCAGAAATCCGACGCGCCGCAGCCTCGGTATCGCCTCGATTAGCAATTCGAGTTCCTTCTGACTCATCTCGTCCGAGACGCTGCTCAAGCCCTGACCATGCCGCCCGGCCGTGCCAGGCTCTGCACCGAGCCGGTCAATGCTGAACCACCCGAGACCCGAACGATCGGAGTGGTCGGCGCGGCATCGGCTGCGGCTCTTACCGATGCGGAGGGCAGGGCCACGATGACGGCAGGTTTGATGGCAGCCAGCTCTTGTGCCAACGCGGGCAGACGCTGCACTCGTCCGTCCGCATGCCTCGCTTCAAGCCGGTACTGCACACCAAGTTTCCAGCCCAGCGTCGCCATGCCTTCGTTGAAGGCGTTCAGCATGGCGCCAGCGCCATCGGGACTGTTGGCATCAAGCCACCCGATCACCACCGGCGCCTGCGCCTGCGCGTGCACAGCGCCCGTCCAAACCAGCGCGGGCCACGCCGCGCCGGCCGCTAACCATCTGCGTCGGGTATTCATTCGATCACCTCGGTGGCACGCAGCCGCATCGACGGCGGGATCGTGATGCCCAGCGCCTTCGCGGTTTTCAGGTTGAGCACCAGGTCGAAGGTGGTCGGCTGTTCGATGGGCAGGTCACCGGGCTTTGCGCCTTTGAGGATGCGGTCCACGTAGTAGGCCGAGCGGCGGATCAAGGCCAAGCCATCGGGGCCGTAGCTGAGTAGTCCGCCTTGCCTCGACATACCAGCCCCACCACCCACCACAGGCCAGTGTTGCGCCAGCGCCAGCTGCATGATTTTCGGCGCCTGCGCCCCGAACCACGTCGCGGGCAAGATCACCAGCGCCTGCACCTTGGCACCCACCAAGCGCGCAAATGCCGGCTCGATGTCCTCTGGCTTGGCCATGTCGGCGATGACCGCTTCGAAGCGAAAGCGCTCCGCCGCGAGGCGAGCGTTGCTGACGTTGGCATCGCGCCCTGGCGATGTCGAGTCGGCCAGGAACCCGATGCGCCGCAGCTTTGGCATGGCCTCGACCAGCAGCTCGATGACCTTCAAGCTCACGTCGTCCGAAACGCTGCTCACGCCGGTGACCATGCCGCCGGGCCGCGCAAGGCTCTCTACCAAGCCCGTCAACGGCGAATCACCGCCCGCCCGCACCACCGGTGTCGTTGGCGCGGCGCGGGCCGCGGCGCGCACGGATGCGGAGGGCATGGCCACGATGACGACGGGTTTCTTGGCCGCGAGCTCAAGTGCCAGCGCCGGCAAACGCTCGACCCGCCCGTCGGCATATCGTTCTTCAAGCACGTACTGCACGCCGAGCTTCCAGCCCAGCGCAGCCATGCCTTCGTTGAACGCCTTCAGCGCATGCGGGCCTCGACCGCTGGCGTCCAGCCACCCGATCACCACCGGCGGTTTCACCTGCGCGAGCAAGGTGCCCAACGATGCAAGTGCGGGTAGGGCCACGCCAGCCGCAAGCCATGTGCGGCGGGTATCGGCCAAGCGGGTGTCATGGTTCTTCATGCTGTTCCCCGGGGCGGTACGTGGCAAGTTGGCCGGGCGCATTTCGTTCACACCCACTCACGCGGCGGCTGGCGCGGGCTTCACCTTCACTTTGTCGGCCTTCATTCGTTTCTGCGCGTGCCACATGTCAAAGGCGGTCTGCTCCGCCAGCCACACACGGGCATCGCCGCCGCG
>JANMMH010000283.1:0-1925 GCA_031373055.1 Rubrivivax sp.
GAAGGTGTGCGAGGCGATGCCGTTCAGCAGCGCCGCGCTGGCGATATCGACCTTTTCGCCGCGGCCGAGCAGCGAGGCTTGAGCTGCCGGCTGCAGCACCTGCACGGCGGCCAGCGCGGCCTGCACCGTCTCATGCTGCGCAGGCCCGATGGCGCAGCCGACCCAGTTGGCGAAGCTGCGGTGCGCTTCGCGATCGACTGCATCACTCCAGCCCCTGGACGGGTGCTCGGCGACGAAGTGTGCGAGCAGGGCGGTGATGCCGGGTGCGTTGGGGTCGGCTTTGACGCTGCTGTTGCGGGCCATGAATGGAGAGTATCAGCGCATCAGCAACTGCCACGCGACGGCAGCCTGCGCCAGGAAGCCGACCGTGAACGAGAGCGTGCGCACCCAGGGCACCGCCAGGGTGTAGCCGACTGCGTGTACCACCCGCGCCCAGAAGTAGACCACCGCCGCCGTGCCGATAGCCGCGTTCGTGACGCCGGCGGCATGCGCCAGCAGAACGAGCGTGGCAAAGATGACCAGGTTCTCGACCGCGTTCGCGTGGGCCTTCATGAGCCGTTGCGCCCAAGCGGACTGCGCCTTGGGATTGTCGGGATAGCCCACGGCATCCATCAAACCGCGAACGGCAACGCGGTCGAGGATGTAGGGCACCCACAGGACGCCTGTCAATGCCGTCACGAGGGCCAGATAGAAGAGTTCGGTTTTCATCGGGGGCTCCTATGCGCGTTGACCATCAGCCCAGGTAAACACCTGGGTCGTCGGTGGGCCCAGCGGCTGCTGGTCCGGGTTGACGCCTGAAAGCGTCATGACCTGTTGCTTGAACCAGGTGTCGAACGCCGCCGATGACTGCGCATAGCGTGGCGCAGCCTCGGTCACGTCATCGATCGCGCTGACGGCGATGATCCAGGGACCGTGTGGCGTTTCTTGCAGGTGCCATGACTCGTGCGACACGCCGAAGCGCCGGTAAAAGGCGGCGGTCTCGGCCTTGCGTTCGGCGCTCAGCGTCGCAGCAAATGTCTTCAGGTCCTCGATCGAGGCGCGCAGGGGATAGGCACGAACGATCATCGACATGATTCCTCCTCACGTGCGCAAGCGGCGCAGCGTTGCGGACTCTACAACTCGTGCGGGTCTTGCGCCACCGCGGGCATGCCATTGCCAAGCAGGTCGGTTGCGGCGCCATGGCGCCACCCACGCACGGGCTGCGCTACGGCTTGCACTCCGCGACGCAGGCTCCAGGCGCGGGGCCAGTGCAGACGCGAAACAGCTCGCCTTTTTGTTCCCAAGTCCCCGTCGTCGGAGTGCACTGGCGCCTCAACAGGAGGCGCACGCTGCCGCCGCCGACATCGTATTGACACCAGACCTGGTTCGGCGTCACTCGCATGTTGTTCAGCTTGAGCCTGGGGCTGTCGTAGGCCTGCGGCACGTCGTAGCTGGACCAACCGGCCGCTGCAGCCGACAGTGTCACTTGCTTGACATCGGGGCAAGACAGCGTGTCGGCGAACGCGGAGCCCCAAGTGCCAAAGACCAGAACAAGGACAACTGCGCTGTGACGGTGTCGCATGGCGGTGCTCCGCAGTAAACGGTGGCTGGAAGACTCCTGAGACGTCGCGTTTGTCTGCCACTCAGCGGCCATCGGCCTGTTCAATCGGTACCCAGAATAGCGTCCAAGCTACGGCACCACCGCCGTCGCTACTGGCAGCGCCATCCCGCGCCGCTTCATCTCCTCGCGCAGCAGGTCCGGCCGGTCGGTGACGATGCCGTCCACGCCCATCTCGATCAGGCGCGCCATCTGGCGCGGGTCATTGACGGTCCAGGCCAGCACCTGGATGCCCAGGGCGTGCGCCTCCTGCACCTGCGCCGTGTCGAGGTCGCCGAAGAAGCTCGACCAGTGGCGCCCGCCGGCGGCCGTGATCATCCTGGGTACC
>JANMMH010000297.1:0-2718 GCA_031373055.1 Rubrivivax sp.
GGCAACACGCAAGTCGAAGAAGACCCCTCGAGCCTTGGCGCGTTCGAGTTCAACCACCGCTTCCCGGGGCAGGTGTTCGACAAGGAGACGGCGCTGCACCACAACGACCATCGGGACTATCGGGCGCACACGGGGCGGTACACCCAGTCCGATCCCATCGGGCTGGCGGGGGGGATCAATACGTATGCGTATGTCGGTGGGAATCCGATTTCGAACGTCGATCCGATGGGCTTGCTCGACAGATTGGTCTATGACGGCAAGTACCTGACCGGATACGAGGATTTCGGTGTCGAGTTTCGTGTGCCCGCCGTCTCCGGTCCGCACGGCCTCGGCCGGCTGCCTGAGGGCGTGTACATGGGCAGCAAGCTTAAAAAGCGAACGGACAAGGCGATGAGCTGTCCAGATGGCGCCGGATGGAGCCTTAATCTGGACCCGACGTTCAAGACGACGCGAGACTTGCTTCGCATTCATCCAGACGGCAACGTGCCTGGGACGCTGGGGTGTATCGGCCCGTCCTGTGGAGCAGGTCAGCAAACCGTCCACGACGCGCTGCGGGGCTACTTCAGGGAGGGCTGGACGTCGATACCTGTCATCGTCCAGTACCCGAAGTGATTCGGACTGCGCTTGTCGTGTGCATTGCGCTCGCTTGGCCTGTGCTGAGTCAAGCCACGTGCGACGGGAAAAGCTCGACGCAGATCGTGCGGATTCTCGTCCGTGGGATCGACTTGAACGAGCGCTTCAAACGATCAGTCAAGTCGGGCGATGAAGCTGCCTATCGATCGATGCGCCAGCAACATGAGCAGTACAGCGAAGACGTTGCGATGCCTTGCCTTCGCAAGGCATCGCAGCTGCTTGCGCGCGAAGTGGATGAGCCTCTCTTGGAAAAGTCGGTTGCGTTCTCAATCTCGCATGAGAACTCGGCCGATGAAACTGTCTCTGAGGCAATGGCTTCGGCCTTTGCTCATCAACCTGCTGCCATTGCCACCAGCATGTCGAAGCTCTCGCCATCACGTGCGCGAGTGCTTCTCCGAAGCATCGAAGCGGGCTGGCCCGGCGTGCGAAAGGGCTTGGACTCATCCTCTCGGCAAGAGAGGGATTCTCAGTTGAGGGCTCTGCGGGATGCACAGGTAAAGAGCGCGGCAGTGAAGTAGCGGTGCTAGGCGTCCGCCCTCTCACACCATTGGCGGATGTCCTGTCAACGAGATGGCTAACGCTTGTAAGGTGGGTTGCCTGGTGGGTTGTCGAGTGAGCGCTGCCGATGGCAGCAAGGATCATGTTCGCAGCATCAAACCCGCGTGATCACGCTCATCTGGGGCAGTCGCTGTCAGGGCAGGCCCAGCACCAGGGCGTCGAACCGCGCCTGCGTCAGCGACAGCGGTGTGGCCGCACTCCCATCGCGGGGCCAGTTGAAGCGTCCGGTGTTCATGCGCCGTGCGGCGCACCACACGCCAAAGCCGTCGTGCACCAGCAGCTTCATGCGCGTGGCGCGTGCGTTGGCGAACAGGTAGCCGTGGTGGGCGTGCGCCGCGCCGGTGATCTGAACGACGCAGGCCATCAAGCGCTCAGCGCTCGCACGCATGTCCACCGGCGCGCTGCACAGCCACAGACGATCGATGCGGATCACTTGAGCAGCCCGATGCTGAGCTCGCGCGGCCAGGCCGTGCAGTCACCTGGGGCCGAGCTCGGCCAGCGCACGGTGAGGCTGACCGGGCTATGCTTGGGCTCGATGTGCAGGGCGGGCTCGGGCTGGGCAGCGGCGCTCTAGCCGGCCGTTACTGCAACCAACGCCGGCGATGCCAGCGATGCTGGCGGTGTAGCCATCTCGATGGGCAGGAACCGTGGGTTGCCAACGAGCAGCGGCGCTGACGGTGCGGATGACGACTGCGATGGCGCCGCCGTGGCTGCCTGATGTGCCGACGCCACGAGCCCCGAGCGCACAAGCCCGCGACCCATGCGCCACTTGCGCACCAGGTTCGCGTTAAGGCCATGGGCCAGCGCCACCGCAGCAATCGATGCATCGGGCTCGTTGCACGTCGCCAGTACGGCGGCCTTCAACTGCACGCTGTGCACGCGACGGACTTGGGACTTGGAATGCATAGATGTCCACCAATTGAATAGGTGGACACCATCGTTACGGCGTTATCGCCGACTTGCAAGGTGGGTTGGCTGGACGCTCACCCTACTCCAGCGCATACAAACGCCCATCTGCACTGCCCACAAAGATGACGCCGCCCACCACCAGCGGCGTCGAATAGATCGACCCCACGCTGTCCTGGCGTGCAGCGCCGACAGCCGTGGCCTCGCGCCAGCCCGAGGGGTAGAGCAGGGCGCTGTTGAGGCGGCCGTCGGCTGTCAGCGCCCAGCCACGGTTCGCCAGCGAGGCCTCGGTGCGAAAGCTCCACAAGAGCTCGCCACTTTGGAAGTCACGTGCTTGCAGCGTGCCGTTGAGCACGCCGATCAAGACCACGTCGCCCGCCACCGTGGGTGACGAGAACATGTAGGCCTTGTCTTGTTGCTTGACGAGCGGCGCGCCGGACTTGGCGTCGAGCATGTGCAGCAGGCTCGAATCCGAGGTGCCGAAGATGACGCGGCCGCGGCTCACGGCGGGCGAGCTCACGACCCAGCTCATGCCCGTAGCGAACTGCCACAGCCCGCGGCCTGTGCGTGCGTCGACGGCATGCAGCTTGGAGTCGCGCCCGCCGACGTAGACCACGCCGT
>JANMMH010000300.1:0-2115 GCA_031373055.1 Rubrivivax sp.
CCGAACTGGTGGAGTCGGCACTGCGTGAAGCCGGGCCCAAGAGCGACAACGTCACCGTGCTGACGGTGGAGTGGGAGTCCAGCGAAGACGGCGACAGCACGAGCGGCGTGTCCACGCAGTCGCTGCACGATGATGTCTTCGCCTCGACGATCCAGGCCAGCATGGGCGACTCGCCACTGGACGAGCTCGATGAAGCCGAGATCGAACGCTCGATCCGCGAGATCAACGAGGCCATCCAGCGCTCGTCGCGTAAGCGTCGCTGACCTGCCCGCAAGCAAGCCCCAGCGAACAAGCTTCCCGCGCTGCGGCCGAAAGTCGGCCTGCATGCTGCTAACGTTTTAAGTGAACCCACCAAGGAAATCATGAACACCCAACGATCGGGCGGCCGCGCGGCCCATGCCCTGCGCCAAGTCACCCTGCAACGCGGCTACACCCAGCACGCCGAGGGCTCGGTGCTGGTGAGCTTCGGCGCCACGCGCGTGCTGTGCACCGCGTCGGTCGAAGAGAAAGTGCCGCCGCACAAGCGTGGCAGCGGCGAAGGCTGGGTCACGGCCGAGTACGGCATGCTGCCGCGCAGCACCCACACACGCAGCGACCGCGAGGCCGCACGCGGCAAACAAAGCGGGCGCACGCAGGAGATCCAGCGCTTGATCGGCCGCAGCCTGCGCAGCGTGTTCGATCTGGCCGCCTTGGGCGAGCGCAGCGTCCTCATCGACTGCGACGTCTTGCAGGCCGACGGCGGCACGCGTACCGCCGCCATCACCGGTGCCTTCGTCGCGGCGCACGACGCGGTGACGTGGCTGCTGGCGCAGGGCAAGTTGCAGGCCTCACCCATTCGCGAATTCGTCGCCGCCGTGTCGGTGGGCATGCTGCACGGCGTGCCGCTGCTCGACCTCGAATACACCGAAGACTCGACCTGCGACACCGACATGAACGTGGTGATGACGGGTGCGGGCCATGTTGTGGAAGTGCAGGGCACGGCCGAAGGTGCCGCCTTCACGCGCAAGGAACTCGACGCTTTGCTGAGCCTGGCCGACCAGGGCATCCGCGAGTTGGTGGCCGCACAGCGCAAGGCCTTGGCGACATGAAACTGGTGCTGGCCTCGAACAACGCGAAGAAGCTCAGCGAGCTTCAAGCTTTGTTCGCCGGGCTGGATTTGCAGCTGGTCGCGCAAGGTGCACTGGGCGTCCCCGAGGCCGAGGAGCCGCACCACACCTTCGTGGAAAACGCGCTGGCCAAGGCGCGCCATGCGGCGGCCGCCAGCGGGCTGGCCGCCATTGCCGACGACTCGGGTGTGTGCGTGCATGCGCTGAGCGGCGCGCCGGGTGTGAGCTCGGCGCACTACGCGTTAACGCCAAAGTTGACGGGCGAGCGCGAGGCGCAACGCCGCACGCAAGACCGCGCCAACAACACGCTCTTGCTGCAGCGCCTGCAAGGCGTGGCCGACCGCCGCGCCGCGTTTGTCAGCACGCTGGTGGCCGTGCGCCACGCACACGACGCCGAACCCTTGATCGCTACCGGCCGCTGGCAAGGTGTGATCCTGGACGCACCACGCGGCGAGCTCGGCTTCGGTTACGACCCCTTGATGTTCATCGAAGCCCTGGGCAAGACCGTGGCCGAGCTCGACGCCGCGCAAAAGAACGCCGTCAGCCACCGTGCCCTGGCCGCCGCGCAGATGCGCCAACTTTTGCGTGAGGCCTGGCACCTTGATTGAGCAGACCATCCGCTTCGTCAAGCCGGGTCAGATCAGCCTGGCCGCGCTGCCGCCGCTGGCGCTTTACGTGCACCTGCCCTGGTGCTTGAAGAAGTGCCCCTACTGCGACTTCAACTCGCACGAATGGCGCAGTGACGAGGCGCTGGCTGCCGGCGCCATGGAGCAGCGCTACCTCGACGCGCTGCGCCTGGACCTGGAAGCCGCGCTGCCGGTGATCTGGGGCCGCCGCGTCATGAGCGTCTTCATCGGCGGTGGCACGCCCAGCCTCTTTTCACCCGAAGCGATTGACCGCCTCATCGGCGACATCCGCGCGCGCCTGCCCCTGGAGCCGGGCTGCGAGATCACGCTTGAGGCCAACCCCGGCACCTTCGAGCGTGAGCGCTTTCGCGCCTTTGCGAACG
>JANMMH010000303.1:0-3838 GCA_031373055.1 Rubrivivax sp.
GACGGACAAGCCGACGCGCGTAGCCTCGCGCCAATGCTCGCAGCGCTGGGGTAGCTGCTGTTCCAGGCCACGGCGCAAGGGTCAAGCCACAGCGGTCTCGTCAAGAGGCTTTACTCCACCGCCTTCACCATCGCCTCCACCACCTTCTTCGCGTCGCCAAACACCATCATGGTCTTGTCCATGTAGAAGAGCTCGTTGTCCAGCCCGGCGTAGCCCGACGCCATCGAGCGCTTGTTGACGATCACGGTCTTGGCCTTGTAGGCCTCCAGGATGGGCATGCCGTAGATGGCGCTGCCCTTGGTGTGCGCGGCGGGGTTCACCACGTCGTTGGCGCCCAGCACGATGGCCACGTCGACCTGGCCGAATTCGCCGTTGATGTCTTCCATCTCGAAGACCTGGTCGTAAGGCACTTCGGCTTCGGCCAGCAGCACGTTCATGTGCCCCGGCATGCGCCCGGCCACGGGGTGGATGGCGTACTTCACCGTCACGCCTTTGGCCGTGAGTTTGGCGGCGAGCTCTTTCACCGCGTGCTGCGCGCGCGCCACCGCCAGGCCATAGCCGGGCACGATGACGACGGTCTCGGCGTTGCCCAGGATGAAGGCGGCGTCGTCGGCGCTGCCGCTCTTCACCGGGCGCTGCTGCTGCGCGCCGGCGGCTGCCGCGACCTCACCGCCAAAGCCACCGCCGATGACGTTGAAGAACGAGCGGTTCATGGCCTTGCACATGATGTAGCTCAGGATCGCGCCCGAGCTGCCGACCAGGCTGCCGGCAATGATCAGCATGCTGTTGTTCAAACTGAAGCCGATGCCCGCCGCCGCCCAGCCCGAGTAGCTGTTGAGCATCGACACCACCACCGGCATGTCGGCGCCGCCGATGGGGATGATGAGCAGCACGCCGAGCAAAAAGCCCAGCGCGATGATGATGGCGAAGTCCATCGCGCTTTGCGTATGCCAGAAGCCGGCCATGAAGAACACCGTGGCCAGCCCGAGTGCCAGGTTGACCTTGTGCTGACCGCTGAACGTGACCGGCGCGCCTTGAAAGAGGCGGAACTTGTACTTGCCGCTGAGCTTGCCAAAGGCGATGACCGAACCGGTGAAGGTGATGGCGCCGATGAAGGCGCCCAACGCCAGCTCGATGCGATTGCCGCCGGGAATCTCGCCGCCCTTGGTGGTGATGCCAAAAGCCCAAGGCTCGGCCACCGCAGCCACCGCGATGAACACCGCCGCCAGGCCGATCATGCTGTGGAAGAAGGCCACCAGCTCGGGCATCTTCGTCATCTCCACGCGCTTGGCCATGACCGCGCCGATGCCGCCGCCGACAAGCAGGCCCACCAGCACCCAGAGCATGCCTTGCGAGCGCGTCTGGCCCATCTCGCCCGAGAGCTTGACGATGAGCGCGGCGGTGGTCAGCACGGCGATCGTCATACCGATCATGCCGAAGAGGTTGCCGCGTATCGACGTGGTGGGGTGGCTCAGGCCCTTCAGAGCCTGGATGAAACACACACTGGCCACCAGGTACAGCAGCGTGACAAGGCTCATGCTCATTCTTCGCTCCCGCGCGCGGCCAGCTTGTTGTTAACCAGCGCGGTGACCAAAGCGCCCACGCCGATGGCGATCCACAAGCGGTACTCACCGCCGATGTTGAAGACATTCAACAAGAGCACGGTGGGGATCGAAGTCGCCAGAAAGGCCACCACGGGCAGCCAGAGTTGAGGCTTCATTTCGCGGCCTCCTTGCTTTCTTTGGGCGCCTTCTTCTTGAACATCTCCAGCATGCGCCGCGTGACGAGGAAGCCGCCGAAGACGTTGACGGCCGCCAGCGCTACCGCCAGCACGCCCATGGTCTTGCCCAGGGTGGTCTCGGTCAGGGCCGCCGCTAACATTGCACCGACGATGACAATCGCGCTGATGGCATTCGTGACGGCCATCAGCGGCGTGTGCAGCGCCGGCGTGACAGTCCACACCACGTGGTAGCCGACGTAGATGGCCAGCACGAAGATGATGAGGTTGGTGACGGTGGGGGAGACGATGTCCATGCTTTATTTCCTCTTCACTTCACCAGACTGCGTCATCAGACAAGCGACCACGATGTCGTCGTCCATCGGCACCTGAAAGCCGACCTCTTTGGTGATGACGAGCTTCAGAAAGTCGAGCACGTTGCGTGCGTACAGGCTGGATGAATCGGCCGCCACCAGCGCGGGGATATTGGTTTCGCCGATGATCGTGACGCCATGCTTGTGCACGGTGGCGCCGGCTTCGGTGAGCGGGCAGTTGCCGCCGGCGGGTGCCGCCATGTCGACGATCACGCTGCCGGCTTTCATGCTGCGCACCATCTCTTCGGTGATGAGCACGGGTGCGGCGCGGCCGGGGATCAAGGCGGTGGAGATGACGATGTCGGCGGCAGCCACCTTCTTCGCGACTTCGACCTTTTGGCGGTCGAGCCAGCTCTGCGGCATGGCGCGTGCGTAGCCGCCCACACCTTCGGCGGCTTCTTTCTCTTCAGGTGTTTCGTAAGGCACGTCGATGAACTTCGCGCCCAGCGACTCGACCTGCTCTTTCACCGACGGCCGCACGTCGCTGGCTTCGATCACCGCGCCGAGACGCTTGGCGGTGGCGATGGCCTGCAGGCCCGCCACACCCACACCGAGGATGACCACGCGCGCGGCCTTGATGGTGCCTGCCGCCGTCATCAACATGGGGAACAGGCGCTGGTAGCGGTCAGCGGCCATCATCACGGCCTTGTAGCCGGCGATGTTGGCTTGGCTGGAGAGCACATCCATGCTTTGCGCACGCGTGGTGCGCGGCGCGGCTTCGAGCGCAAAGCTGGTCAGGCCGGCAGCAGCCAGTCGGCCAAGGCCCTCTTTGTCAAAGGGGTTGAGCATGCCCACCAAGGCGGTGCCTGAACGCACCAAGCTGAGCTCTTCAGCCGAGGGGCTACGCACCTTCAGCAGCAGCTCACAAGCAAAGGCTGCAGCGCGGTCGCAGATCTCGGCGCCCGCGGCCACGTAGGCCTCGTCGGTGGCGCTGGCGGCAAGGCCGGCGCTGCTCTGCACCTTCAGCACATGGCCCTGGGCCTTGAGCTTCTTCACCGTCTCGGGCGTGGCGGCCACGCGGGTTTCGCCCGCAGCGGTTTCGAGCGGAACTCCGATCAACATGGGTCGGTTCTCCTCGGCAATCTGATGGATGGGCACATGCGGAATGTCGCTGCGCACTCTGGGGCCGCGAGCTTACACAAGAACTTGCGTCCGATGCCCGCACAACATTGCTCGATATCAACTCGGCATGGTCACTAGGGATTGGCACGGTTGCTGCGTGTGTGGATTGCAGCTACCGTCCCGGCCGCCATGGTGTCCCTTTGTGGGCCCAGCAGTCTGAGTACCTTCCCCCACCTTTTTGCAGGAGCGTTTTGATGATCAAGAACATGTCCCGCCTGGCCCTGGCCGCCCTCATGGCTGCGGGTGCACTGGCCACATTGCCCGCGCATGCCGGCAAGACCCTGGACGCTATCAAGGCGCGCGGCCAGCTGATCTGCGGCGTCAACACCGGCCTGGCCGGCTTCTCTGCCGCCGACAGTGCGGGCAACTGGACGGGCCTGGACGTCGACATCTGCAAGGCCATCGCCGCCACCGTGCTGAGCGACGCCAGCAAGATCAAATGGGTGCCGCTGAATGCGCAACAGCGCTTCACTGCGCTGCAGTCGGGCGAGGTCGACATCCTCTCGCGCAACACCACCTTCACGCTCACGCGCGACGCCTCGCTGGGCATGCACAGCACGGTCGTCACCTACTACGACGGCCAAGGCTTCATGGTGCCGACCAAGGGCAAGATCAAGAGCGCCAA
>JANMMH010000316.1:0-2970 GCA_031373055.1 Rubrivivax sp.
GGACGTGCGCGTGGTCTGCGCCACGCACCAGGATTTGAAGGCCTTGATCGCTGAGAACCGTTTCCGCGAAGACCTGTACTACCGGCTGGCCGAGATCACCGTGAACATCCCCCCGCTGCGCGCGCGCATGGGCGACCCGGCGCTGCTGGCGCATGCCTTCTTGCGTCGATTCGCGGGTGAGCAGCGGCGCAACGCCATGAGCTTCACCGACGACGCCATCAAGGCCATCGAGATTCACGCCTGGCCGGGCAACGTGCGCGAACTGCATAACGCCATCAAGCGCGCGACCATCATGGCCGAGGGCCAGCGTGTGGACTGCGAAGACATCGGCTTGCCCACACCCGACAGCGCCGCCGTTGACGTCGAAGGCCGCGGCGACCTGAACCTGCGTGCGCTGCGCGAGCAGGCCGAGCGCCAGGCCATCATCGCGGCACTGGCGCGCGCCAACGGCAACATCGTGAAGGCCTCCGAGATGCTCGGGGTCAGCCGGCCGACTTTGTATGACTTGATGCACCGCCTCTCGATCAAGTAGCGTCGTCGAGTACATGTAACTCGGTGACAAGGGAAAACTTTGAGGAACTTGCGATGAACCATTCACTTTGGCGCGTTTGCGCGTCTGCGGCCATCGCCGCGGCACTGTTCACAGCCTGCGGCAAGAAGTCCGAATCCGACTTCATCAAGTCCGCCACCACCTCGCTGCAAAAAGGCGACAACAAGGCCGCCGTCATCGACCTCAAGAGCGCGCTGCAGGCGAACGCGCAGTCGGGCGAAGCGCGGTTCCTGCTCGGTAACGCCTTGCTCGACAGCGGCGACGCCAACGGCGCGGTGGTTGAGCTGCAAAGGGCGGCCGAGCTGAAGTACAGCATCACCAAGGTGTTGCCGGCACTGGCACGCGCGCTCAACGCCACGGGCGAGTACAAGAAGGTGGCAGAGACCTACGAAAATTTCACCTTGCCTGAAGCGATTGCGCAGGCTGACTTGAAGACCTCGGTGGCGACTGCGTTTGCGCGCACGCGCGATCGCGCGAAGGCCGAAACCGCGCTGGCCGCTGCACTGGCTTCTGCGCCGAACTACGCCCCCGCGCTGCTCCTCAAGGCGCGATTGGTCGCCGACACGCGCGACTTCGCCAGCGCACAAACGCTGCTCGACAACGTGCTGGCCCAGGACCCGAAAAACGCCGACGCCTGGATGCTCAAAGGCGACATCAGCAACCTGGCCACGAAAGACCGTAAAGAAGCTTTGGCGGCGTACCGTAGGGCGCTGGAGATCAAGCCCAATCTCATCGCCGCGCACAGCAACATCATCGATCTTTTGCTGGCCGAACGCGACGTCCCCGGCGCCACAACCCAGGCCGCCGAGATGATGAAGGCGCAGCCCAACCACCCGCAGACGCTGTACTTCGACGCCCTGCTGGCCTACCTGGGCAAGGACTACAAGAAGGCCAAAGAGGTCTCGCAACGGCTGGTGCAGGCGGCGCCCACCAATGGCCTGGCCTTGCAGCTGGCGGGCGCAGCCGAGTTTCAATTGCGCGCCTTCCCGCAGGCCGAGACCTTGCTGTCGCGTGCCTTGGTGCAAGCGCCTGGGCTTGGCTTGGCGCGCTTGATGCTGGCGCAGATTCAGCTGCGCTCGGGCCAACCCAACAAGTCGCTGGAGACGCTGGCGCCTGTCATCGACGGCGGCAGCCCCACGGGCGAGGTGCTGGCTTTGGCGGCCGAAGCGCATCTGCAAAATGGTGACGCGAAGGCCTCGGAAGAGCTCTACGCCCGGGCCATGAAAGCCAAGCCCGACGACGCCAAGATCCGCACGGCGCGCGCCATGGGCCAGATCCGCCAAGGCAAGGGCAGTGACGCCGCACTCGAAGAGCTTGAATCGGTGGCCGGCAGCGACCCCGGCATCGTCGCCAACATGGCTCTCATCAGCGCGCACCTGCGGGGCAACGAGCTCGACCAGGCGCTCAAGGCCATCGACGCGCTGGAGAAGAAACAGGCCGACAAGCCCGTCGCCGCCAACCTGCGCGGCCGCGTGCAAGTGCTGCGCAACGACAAGGCGGGGGCGCGTGCGAGTTTCGAGCGCGCGCTGGCCATCGACAAACGCTACTACCCGGCCGTGGCCAGCCTGGCTGCACTTGACCTGGTGGAGAAGAAGCCGGCCGAGTCGCACAAGCGCTTTGATGACTTTCTCAAAGACGACCCCAAACACATAGGCGCCTTGATGGGCCTGGCCAACCTGCTGGCGCGCACCGGAGCACCCAAACAAGAGATCGGTGACGTGCTGGCGCGGGCCGTGAAAGCCGAGCCCATTCAACCCGGGCCGCGCTTGCGTCTGATCGAACACCACCTCAACACCGGCGACGGCAAAGCCGCGCTCGCTGTGGCACAAGACGGGCTGGCCGCACAGCCGCAGCAAGCCGAGTTGATGCAGGCCCTGGGTCGTGTGCAAATCGCACAGGGCGAGTTGCAGCAAGCCATCACGACGCTCAACAAATTGGTGGCCCTGCGGCCTGACGCCCCCAACGCCCACCTCGCACTCGGCGAGGCCTACTTGCAGAAGAAGGAATTTGCCGACGCTGAAAAAAGCTTCCGCAAGGCCTTGGCCCTGCGCCCCGATTTGTTGCCGGCGCAGCGCGCTCTGGTGGCTACAGCGGTGGCCGACCGCCGCTACGCCGACGCGCTGACCATCGCACGCGAGGTGCAAAAACAGCGCGCCACCGACGGCATTGGCCAGATGCTTGAAGGCGACATCGAAGGCCACCGCAAGAACGTCGACGCCGCCATCAACGCCTATCGCGCCAGCCTGCAAAAAACGCCGGCCAGCGAAGTCGCCATACGCCTGCACAACCTGATGGTCTCCAACGGCAAAGCGGCCGACGCCGACCGCTTTGCGGCGACCTGGGAAAAGGACAAACCCAGCGACGCCGTGTTCCGTTTCCACCGTGCCGACGTCGCGCTCTACCAGCGGGATCTGCCCCTG
>JANMMH010000330.1:0-5094 GCA_031373055.1 Rubrivivax sp.
TTCGCCAGCAAAGTCGAGCTCGCCGACGGCCATGTCAGCGTCACGCGCGAGGTCGATGGCGGCCTGGAGACCGTCACGCTGAGCCTGCCCGCCGTCATCACCGCCGATCTGCGCCTGAACGAGCCGCGCTACGTCACGCTGCCCAACATCATGAAGGCCAAGAAGAAGACGCTCGACGTTTTCAAGCCCGCCGACCTCGGCGTCGATGTCACGCCGCGCATCAAGACCTTGAAGCTCACCGAGCCGCCCAGGCGCAGCGCCGGCATCAAGGTGCCCGACGTGGCCACGCTGGTGGCCAAGCTCAAGAACGAAGCGAAGGTGATCTGAATGGGCGTGCTCACAAAAGTTTTGGTGGTGGCCGAACACGAGCACGGCACGCTTAAAGGCGCCACGCTCAACACCGTCACCGCCGCCGCCGAAGTGGCCAAATTCGGCGGCGGTGAGGTGCATGTGCTGGTCGCCGGCCACCACGCAGGTGCCGCCGCGCAAGCCGCGGCTGCCATTGCCGGCGTGGCCAAGGTACTGCATGCCGACGCCGCCAGCCTGGCCGAACAGCTTGGCGAGAATGTCGCCGCCCAAGTGCTGAGCGTCGCCAGTAGCTACAGCCACCTGCTCTTCGCGGCGACAGCGCATGGCAAGAACGTCGCGCCTCGTGTGGCTGCGCAGCTCGACGTGGCGCAGATCAGCGATGCGATCAAGGTGCTCAGCGCCGACACCTTCGAGCGTCCGATCTACGCCGGCAACGCCATCGCCACCGTGCAATCGAGCGACCCTATCAAGGTCATCACCGTGCGTACCACCGGCTTCGACCCGGCGCCAGCCAGCGGCGGCATCGCTGCGGTGGAAAGCCTCGCCGCCGTCAAGGACAGCGGCAGCAGCCGCTTCGTCGGCTCCGAGATCGCCAAGCTCGACCGGCCGGAACTGACGGCAGCCAAGATCATCGTCAGCGGCGGCCGCGCGCTGGGCTCCACGGACAAGTTCAATGACGTGCTCACGCCCCTGGCCGACAAGCTCGGCGCCGCGCTCGGCGCCAGCCGTGCCGCGGTGGACGCCGGCTACGCGCCCAACGACTGGCAGGTCGGCCAGACCGGCAAGATCGTCGCTCCCCAGCTCTACATCGCCTGCGGCATCAGCGGCGCGATCCAGCACCTGGCGGGCATGAAGGACAGCAAGGTGATCGTGGCGATCAACAAGGACGCGGAGGCGCCGATCTTCAGCGTGGCCGACTATGGCCTGGAGGCCGACCTGTTCGTGGCCGTGCCGGAGCTGGTGAAGGCGCTGTAGGCACAGGCGAGCACCACCCACCCAACGCCAACACATTCACATCTTGAGCAATGGGGCCCGGCAGTCGCCGGACCCGTACGCACCACCTCATCAGGAGCATGCAATGGCCAAGGATTCGAACCCGTTCGGCGACGTGACGGCAATGATCGAGAAATTCAAACTGCCCGGCATCGACATGTCGGCGCTGGTCGACGCACGGCGCAAGGACATCGACGCGCTCGTCGAGGCCAACCGGGCCGCGTATGAGGCGATGCAAGCACTGGCGACCAAGCAGAGCGACATGCTGACCCAGGCGATGCAGGGCATCCAGGCGTCGGTCAAAGGCGCGGGCAGCGGCGCCATGGCAGACCCGGCCAAGCAGGCTGAGCTGGCAGGCCAGGCCTGGCAGAAGACGCTGGGCGACATGAAAGACATGGCCGACATGGCCCGCAAGGCGCAGAGCGACGTGATGGCCAGCATCACCCAACGCGCGGCGCAGAACATGCAGGACATCAAGAACCTGATGCAAGTCAAGTAGGGGCCTGCCACGGCCGCGGCCGGGCTGCGGGACGCGCTAACGCAGCCAGCCCTGCTGGCGCAGCGCGGTGGCGGTATCTTCGGCGTTAGCAAACTGCCAGGCGTTCCAGCCTTGCGCCTGCGCTGCGGCCACGTTGGTGGCCACGTCGTCGAAGAACAGCAGCTCGGCAGGCTCCGCGCCAAAACGCCGCGCTGCCAGCTCAAAGATTGCCGGCTCGGGCTTGATGGCCTGCACGCGCGCCGAGAACACGCCGCCCTCAAACTCGCGCACGACGGGGAAACGCTGCTCCAGATGGTCGGCGTAGGGCGCGGGCATGTTCGACAGGAAATACAGCGCGTGGCCTTCGCTGCGCAGCGCCGCGATCAAGGCCAGCGTGGCGGGGTCGGGTTGCAGTTCCAGCGGCACGGCGTCGACGACCGCCTGCACGTCGGCGCGGCGCATGCCCGTGCGCGTGCTAATGCGCTGCACGAGGGTGGGCACGTCGAGCACGCCACGGTCGAATTCAGCCCAGTCACCGCCCCAGCCTTGGAAGAGTGCCGCCTCGCAGCGCGAGATGGCGGCCTCGTCCGCCGTATGCGCGGGAAGCACACGGCGCAGCATCTCGCGCGGCTTCCAGTGGAAGACGACGCCGGCAAAGTCGAAGACGAACTTCACGCGCGCAGGCGTTGCAGCAGGCCGGCCGTGGAGCCGTCCAGCCCCGTCGTGTCGCCGCTGGCCAGGCGCGGCAGCAGCGCGCTGGCCAGGGCCTTACCGAGCTCCACGCCCCATTGGTCAAAGCTGTTGATGCCCCACACCGCGCCGCCGGTGAAGACGCGGTGCTCGTACATCGCAATGAGCGCGCCCAGCGAGCGTGGCGTCAGCCGCTCCAGCACGAGCGTGGTGCTCGGGCGGTTGCCGGGGAAGCTGCGGTGCTGCGCCAGCGCGGCGGCGGCTAAGCCTGCGACTGCGGTCGGCGCCGCTTCCTTGGCCGCGTCCACCGCGCTCTTGCCCAGCATCAGCGCCTGGCTTTGCGCCAGGCAGTTGGCCAGCAGCTTTTCATGCAGACCGGCATGTGCATGTTCGGCGTGTCGCACGGCGATGAATTCCAGCGGCACGACGTCCGTGCCCTGATGCAGCATTTGAAAGTACGCATGCTGGCCGTTGGTGCCGGGCTCGCCCCACACCACCGGGCTGGTGGCGTAGGGCAGCGCCGCGCCGGCCATGTCCACGCGCTTGCCGTTGGACTCCATCTCCAGCTGCTGCAAAAAGGCCGGCAGCCGCGCCAGGCCCTGGTGGTAGGGCGCCACGCTGCGGCTGGTGAAGCCGTGGAAATTGCGGTACCAGACGTCGAGCAAGCCCAGCATCAGTGGCAGGTTGTCTTGCGGCGCGGCGTGGGCTAAGTGCTGGTCCATCGCGTGCGCGCCGGCAAGCATCTCGCGAAAACCCTGCGCGCCGATGGCGATGGCGATGGGCAGACCGATGGCGCTCCACAGCGAATAGCGCCCGCCCACCCAGTCCCAGAACCCAAAGGTGTGCGCAATGCCGAAGCTGGCCGCCGCCGCGACGTTGGTGGTGGCGGCGACGAAGTGGCGCGCGATGTCACTGCCGCCTTGTTCGGTGAACCATTGCCGTGCCACTTGGGCGTTGGCCATCGTCTCTTGCGTGGTGAACGTCTTGCTGGCGACGATGAAGAGCGTGCGGCGCGGATCCAGCCCACGCAGCACCATGCTGATGTCGTGGCCGTCGACGTTGCTGACGAAGTGCATGCACAGGCGTGGGTGGCCAAGGGCCGCAAGCGCACGCACGGCCATCTGCGGGCCCAGGTCGCTGCCACCGATGCCGATGTTCACCACGTCGGTGAAGGCTTCATCGGCGCGCACGGCTTCAGCCAGCGCCAGCATCGCGTCCAGTACGCCATGCACATCGTCGCTGTGGGCGCCCACGCCGCGCGGTGCACGCAGCGCGGTGTGCAGCACGGCGCGGCCTTCGGTGGCGTTGATGGCCGCGCCCGCGAACATGGCGTCGCGCTGCGCCAGCACGCCGCACTCGGCGGCCAACTCCAGAAGGTAACGGCGTGTGGCGACGTCGATGAGGTTCTTCGAGAGGTCGGCAAAGACCTCGGGCGCTTGCAGGCTGAAGGCGGTGAATCGGCCGGGGTCGCGCGCGAAGGCCTCACGCAGATCAAGCTCGCGGCCATGGGCTTCGAAGTGCCCACGCAAGGCGGCCCAGGCCTGGGTTCGGTCGCAGCGGGTGGCCGTCATGTGCGCGCACCCTCGATCAAGGCTTCGAGCTTGACGGCGTCAGCCGCGAAGGCGCGTATGCCTTCGGCCAGCTTCTCGGTGGCCATGGCGTCGTCGTTCAAGGCGTAGCGAAACGCGGGCTCGTCAAAGTGCTGCTCGGGGATATCCAACGCGCGTGCCGCGTCGCCGTCCAGCGCCAGGGCCAGCGGCGCGTCGCTGGCTTGAAGGGCGGCCAGCAAGTCCGGCGCAATGGTCAGCAAGTCGCAGCCAGCCAGCGCCTGAATCTGGCCGACGTTGCGAAAGCTCGCACCCATGACTTCGGTACGCACGCCATAACGTTTGAAGTACTGGTAGATGGCCACCACCGATTTCACGCCGGGGTCGGCTGCGCCGGCCATCGCCGCTTCATTCCAAGCCGCGCCGGCCGCCTTCTTGTGCCAGTCGTAAATGCGCCCCACAAAGGGTGAGATGAGCTGCACGCCGGCATCACCGCAGGCCAGCGCCTGGCAAAAGCCGAACAGCAGCGTGAGGTTGCAGCGCATGCCTTCACGCTGCAAGAGCTCGGCCGCGCGGATGCCTTCCCAGGTGGCGGCGATCTTGACCAGCACGCGTTCACGCGGCACACCTTCGGCGGCATAGAGCGCGATGATGCGTTTGGCGCGCGCCACGGTGGCGTCCGTGTCAAACGACAAACGCGCGTCGACTTCGGTGCTGACACGGCCGGGCACGATGGCCAGGATTTCCATGCCGAAGCGCACCAGCACACGGTCGATCACTTCATCAACAGCCGCGCCCGCATGCGCCTTGGCCACGCTGGCCAGCAGCGGCGCGTACTCGGGCAGGAGCGCCGCCTTCAAGATCAGCGACGGATTGGTGTTGGCGTCGTGCGGCGCAAACTGCTCCTGGTGTTTGTAGTTGCCGGTGTCGGCCACCACGGTGGTGAAGGCCGTGCAGCAGCCCGACTACGCGCCGCTGCTGGCCGACACCGTGGCGGCGCATCGCGGCCGCGCGCTGCCCGAGATCGTCGACGAGGTGCTGGTGCGCTTCGGCTGCGAGATCCTCAAGATCGTGCCC
>JANMMH010000347.1:0-2170 GCA_031373055.1 Rubrivivax sp.
TCTGCTGCGCCACGGCAACCGCTGGGTGCATGGCCGGCTGGCGGCCATCGAACACCGCCTGGACGTCCACACCTTGCAACGTCTGCCGAGCCAGAGCCTGACTGTCAACGACATCGGCCTGGTGCGCTTCGGCGTCCAGCAGCCGCTGCCGCTGCAAGCCTACGCACACGACCGCACCGCAGGTGCGTTGATCGTGGTCGACCCCAGCACCCACCGCACAAGTGGCGCGTTATTGGTCAGTGAAAGCGAGGTCCTGACATGAACCCAGGCCATGTCATCTTCATCGGCGCCGGTCCTGGCGCGGCCGACCTCATCACGCTGCGTGGTGCGCGCTTCTTGGCCACGGCGCAGGTCGTGCTCTTTGACGCGCTCACCGACCCGGGCCTGCGCAAGCTGGCACCCGAGGCCAACTGGGTGGACGTGGGCAAACGCGGCTTTTGCGACTCCACCGGCCAAGCAAAGATCGATGCGCTGCTGGTCAAGTTCGCCAGCCAGGGCTTGTTGGTCGTACGCCTCAAGGGCGGCGACCCCAGCATCTTTGGTCGCCTAGAAGAAGAGTTGCTGGCCCTGCAGCGGCACGGCATTCGCTGCGAAGTGGTGCCGGGCGTCACCGCCGCGCTGGCGGCTGCGGCCATGACCCAGCGCCCATTGACGCGGCGCGGCAGCGGCCGCAGCGTGAGCTTGACCACCGCGATGACGCGTGACGGCCTGTTGCAAGCCGCTCGCCACGCCGACACCGAGGTTTTCTACATGGCCGGCCGACAACTCGGCAAGCTAGGCCGCGCCCTCCTATTGGCAGGCTGGCCCGCTGACACGCCCACCAGCGTGGTCTCGCACGCGGGCATGGCCGACGGTGTGAGCTCGAGCCACGCGCTGGCCGATCTGGCCGAAGCTTCGGTGCTGCACGCTGGACGGCCGACCGTCGTGACGGTGGGCGCCGGCGCGCGGCCCGTGGGTGGCGCGGCATCGATGGCGACACGGGCTCATGGCCAAGACCCGGCACTGCACAAGGCGCTAAGCGCAGCCGCTTAAAATGCTCAGTCCCGTCGGCGGCCACGGGCCTGCTACGGGCCCGCAGTCAGCCCAAAAAACGGGCCGACTGCGCACTGCCCAAGCCGACTTCGAACCCCCACCGAGCCCCTTCATGACCCACGTCGTCCTCGAATCGTGCATCCGCTGCAAGTACACGGACTGCGTCGACGTCTGCCCCGTCGACTGCTTTCGCGAGGGCCCCAACATGCTGGTGATCGACCCCGACGAATGCATCGACTGCGCGGTGTGCATCCCCGAGTGCCCCGTCAACGCCATCGTGCCCGAAGAAGACGTGCCCACCGACCAGCTGTTCTTCATCAAGCTCAACGCCGAACTCTCACCCAAGTTCAAGAGCATCACCAAGCGCAAAACACCGCCGGCCGACGCCGACGAGTGGAAAGACCGCAAAGACAAGCTCAAAGAGCTGATTCGCTAACGCCCAAATTACTTGCCATGGAACCGACGTTGAACCCCGAGGTCATCGCCACAGCCGGCAGCCACGACGGCCCCGCAGCTGCACAGATAGAAACCGACGCCGTGATCGTTGGTGCTGGCCCGGTAGGGCTCTTCCAGGTCTTCGAGCTTGGGCTGTTGGAGATCAAGGCACACGTCATCGATTCACTCGCTTACCCTGGCGGCCAGTGCATCGAGCTCTACCCCGACAAGCCCATTTACGACATCCCCGCCGTGCCCGTGTGCACCGGCCAAGAGCTCACCGACAGCCTGCTCAAGCAGATCGAACCCTTCGGTGCGACCTTTCACTTTGGCCAGGAAGTTGCGGTGGTCGACAAGCAGCCCGACGGTCGCTTCCTCGTCGAGACGTCCAAGGGCACCAGGCTGCTGACCAAGACCATCTTCATCGCCAGTGGCGTGGGCTCGTTCCAGCCGCGGCTTTTGAAGGTTGAAGGCTTGGACAAATTCAACGAGACGCAGCTCTTCTATCGTGTCAAAAACCCGGCGCAGTTCGCCGGCAAGAACCTCGTCATCAACGGCGGCGGAGACTCCGCGCTGGACTGGGCGTTGAACTTCGTGCAGGCCGGCGCGCACAAGGCCGAGAGCGTGATCCTGGTGCACCGGCGCGACGGCTTTCGCGCCGCGCCTGCCAGCGTGGCGCGCATGAAGGCGCTGTGCGAAGCGC
>JANMMH010000750.1:0-2788 GCA_031373055.1 Rubrivivax sp.
CTGGCCAACTACACCGGCTGGTTCAGGGCGCTGGACGCCAACTCTAAGGGCGGCCTCAAACCCGATCGGCTATTGGCCATGGCCGTCGGCGCTTGAGCGCGATCACTACTCAATGCAAACAGCGCCATAAGCATTCCCTAAACGGAGCCGGCCACCCCCTTCCCGGCTGCGACGACAACGCTGCGCCTTGATGCGATCCAACGCAAGTCCGCATCAGGCCGCTACTTCCACGTGTTCGTGTCCTTGTCGTACGTCTTCGTCGACGACTTGCCGTCCGCGTCCACCGTCGTGTGCGTGCCCGCGACATGCCTGCCGTCCTTGTCGAAGACGTTGCGCTCGTCGTCAATCACGTTGCCGTCCTTGTCGCGACGAATGATGTGGTGCACCAAGCCGCCATCGCGCCCGCGCTCCATGTGCTCTTCGTAGACGCAGACCTCGCCAACCCAGCGTCGCTTTTCGTAATCCTTCACGGCACCATGCTTGTCGGTCTTGGTCTTCTCCAGCACACGACCATTGCCGTCGGTCTGCGTCACCGTCACGTCGCCGTTGCTGGCGGTGTGCGTCTTGCGGAACTTGTCTTCGACTTCCTTCACGACTTTGTCGACGCGGGCGTCAGCCCACCAAGCGGCGAGCGCGCCGCCGATGATCACGGCAGCGGCGATCTTGCTGCCGTTGCTGCTTGAGGACGCGACGGGTGGGGCCGGCGTGTTCGGCGGCGGGTTCTGCTGACCGCGAGCGGTTGCTGCGACGCAGATGGTGGCCGCGCAAACCAGAGCGGCCAAGCGCGTACGTGGATGGGGCATGTGGCGTGTGTTCATCAAGGTCTCCTGGCATCGGCGGGGTTGCGAAGGGGGATGAGAAGCGGGGTGCCGATGTCTGTGTGTCGCGCCAGATGCGCGTCGGGTTCAACACGTGGGAACACGCCGGGCGAGCCCTGATTGCGCCGCGCGCGGCACGCCACCTAGACTGCCCACGCCATGAATGCCGAACAAAACCAGCTCATCACCCGCATCGGCCCCGGCACGCCTTGCGGCGCCGTGCTGCGCCAGTACTGGCAGCCGGTGGCCTTGCTCGACGAGTTCGACGCGCGGCTGGACCCGGCCATGACCGAGCGCCCCATGAAGGCCGTGCGCCTGCTCGGCCAAGACCTCGTGCTCTTTCGCGACGAAGGCGGCCGCTTCGGCCTGCTCGACCGCGACTGCCCGCATCGCGGCGCCGACCTCAAGTTCGCGCGCCATGAAGGCGACGGCCTGCGCTGCCCTTTTCACGGCTGGAAGTTCGACTTCAGCGGCCGCTGCATGGAAACCCCCGCCGAGCCCGCAGGCTCACTGCTGTGCACACGCGTCAAGCAGCGCAGCTACCCGCTGCTGCAACGTGCCGGCGTGCTCTTCGCGTGGCTGGGCATTGAGGGCAGCACGCCACCTGCGCTGCCGGCCTTTGACTGCTTCGAAGCCCCCGCCAGCCACAGCTTCGCGTTCAAGGGCATGTGGCACTGCAACTGGCTGCAGGCCGTGGAAGTGGGCATCGACCCGGCGCACCCGTCCTTCCTGCACCGCTACCTGCAAGACGAGCCACTGATTGAGGCCTACGGCCGCCAGTTCCGCGCCGCCAGCGCGGGCGAGGTGCAAGGCGAGCGTTGGCCGATGACGCGGGTCATGCGCGAGTTCTGCCAGCCCGAGATTCGCTTTGAGGAGGTGGCACCGGGGCTCGTGCGGCTGACGACTTTGCGCGCGATGAACGAGCAGCTGATGCATGTGCGCGTGACACACGCCGCCTTCCCCAACGCCTTCGTCATCCCGCTGTCCGAAAGCATCACCATCACTCAGCTGCATGTGCCGGTGGACGACACCCACACCTACTGGTATTCGTTCTTCACGAGCTTCGAGGCGCCGCTGGACAAAGAGACGATGCGCCAGCAGCGACTGGCTGGTGTGACGCTGCCCGACTATCTGCCCAAGAAGGGGCGCGAAAACGACTGGGGCTTCAACGCTAGCGAACAGCGCACGCGCACCTTCCTCGGCATGGGCGAAGACGACATCAACGTGCACGACCAGTGGGCCGTGGAGAGCATGGGCGCGATTGCCGACCGCACGCGTGAGCACCTGGGTACGAGCGATAAGGTCATCATGGCGAATCGGCGCATGCTGCTCAAAGCCATCGAGACCGTGCGCGGCGGCGGCCAGGCACCCATGGTCTTGAATGAGATGCAGGCGGCCGCGTTGCTTGGCCCCGACACCATCGACTGCATTGCACCGGCGGCTTCGTGGCAAGACTTCTGGGCCGAGGGCGCTGCACGCAAGCGCGCGAACGCACCGTGGTTGAAAGTCCGTGCGTGATTGCTAACGACGATGTGTTACGGCGTCTGGTTGACGAACGCATCGAGCGGGTGCGTGTGGCCTGGTGCGACATGCACGGCACCTTCCGTGGCAAGACCTTGATGCCGCACGCCGTGGCCGACGCGCTGACGCAAGGTGTCGGCATGGTCAGCACCTTGGTGCTCAAAGACACGTCCGACCGCACGGCCTACGCCGTCTTCGAGCCTGGCGGCACGGCCGAGCTGCAAGGCTTCGGATTCGCCAACAACTTCTTGCTGATGCCCGACGCCGCCAGTTTTCAAACGCTGCCCTGGGCGAGCGGCACCGCCTGGATGCAGGGCCAGTTGATGCTGCCGGGCGGCACGCCGCTGGCCATCGACCCACGTCACGTTTTGGCGTTGGCCATCGAGCGCCTGAACCGCGCCGGCTATGGCCTCAGGTGCGGTCTCGAAATCGAGTTCCACATCTACCGC
>JANMMH010000400.1:0-2763 GCA_031373055.1 Rubrivivax sp.
CAACTCGCCCGGCTGCGCCAAGAGCAAACCCAAGGTGCGCCACAGCGCGCCTTCGGTGGACAAGTAGGCGCCGCTGAACTGCTGCACAAAGTGCCACAAAGTCGGTGGCTTGAGGTTGGTCTCTTGCCCGCATTGCCCACAGAACCGCGGTCGTGGCTCGCGCAGCAAGGCGCGGCAATTCAAGCAGGCTTGGGGCAGCATGGGGCGGCACGTTAACGCACGGCGATGGAGCCCGTGGCCGGCGCGATCGCACAGAATCGACCGATGCCCTCGACCCCCGTGCTGCGCCTGCGAGGCATCAGCAAACGCTTTGGCCCGCTCGTGGCCAACGACGACATTTCGCTCGATCTGCATGCGGGTGAGGTGCTCGCGCTGCTGGGCGAAAACGGCGCGGGCAAGAGCACGCTGGTGTCCATCCTCTTCGGCCACTACATCGCCGACGCCGGCAGCATTGAAGTCAACGGCGAGCCGCTCGCGCCGGGCCAGCCGCGCGCCGCGCTGGACGCCGGCATCGGCATGGTGCACCAGCACTTCACCCTGGCGCACAACCTCTCGGTGCTGGACAACGTGATGCTCGGCACCGAGCCTCTGTGGTGGCCCTTCACGCGCCGGCGCGCGGCGCGCCAACAGCTGCTTGACGCGGCCCAGCGCTTCGGTCTGCACGTCAACCCCGACGCACTGGTGGGTACGCTCTCGGTGGGTGAGCGCCAGCGGGTCGAGATCCTCAAGGCGCTGGTGCGCGGCGCGCGCATCTTGATTCTTGACGAGCCCACCGCGGTGCTGACACCGCAGGAAGCGCAGGCGCTGTTCACCACGCTCGCGCAGATGGTGGCGCAGGGCCTATCCATCATCTTCATCAGCCACAAGCTCGACGAGGTGCTGCGCGTGGCGCAGCGCCTGGCCGTCTTGCGCGCCGGGCGCCTGGTGGCGCTGTGGCCGCGCGCGCAGGCCGACCGCGCAAGCCTGGCGCTGGCGATGGTGGGGCGCGAGGTGGCGGCGCCGGTGAAGCGCGAGCATGTGCAGGGCGCGCCTTGCCTGCGTCTGCTCGACGTGGTGGTCGACGGCGCGGGGCCGATCACGCTGGACGTGCATGCCGGCGAGGTGGTGGCCATCGCCGGCGTGGCCGGCAACGGCCAGCAGTTGCTGGCTGAGCTGCTGTGCGGCCAGCGCGCGGCGAGTGGTGGTGCGCTGCTCGTCGACAGCCAGCTGCTACCCGCAACACCACGCGCCTTCATCAACGCCGGCGTCGCGCGCATCCCCGCCGACCGCCTGCACATCGGCGTGGCGGGCGACTTGCCGGTGTGGGAGAACGTGGCGATAGAACGTTATGCCAGCCCGGCGTTTGCGCGTGCCGGCATCGTGAAGCGCGCGGCGGCGACGGCCTTCGCACGTGCGCTCGTGGCGCGCTTTGATGTGCGCGGCCTGGCCGCTCAAGGTGTCGCCACACGCACGCGCGCGCTCTCGGGCGGCAACGTGCAAAAGCTCATCCTCGGGCGGGTTTTGTCGGGGCCTGCACCGCGCTTGGTCGTCGCCTGTCAGCCCACCTGGGGCCTGGATGTCGGCGCCGTGGCCTACGTGCACCAGCAGTTGCTGGACGCCTGCGCGGCGGGCAGTGCGGTGCTGCTCATCAGCGAAGACCTCGACGAGGTGTTTGCGCTGGCCGACCGCATCGCGGTCATGCATCAAGGCCGGCTCAGCGCCGTGCGGCCGACCGAACAGTGGTCGCTGCAAGACGTCGGGCTGGCGATGGCCGGCGCCGGGGTGAACGAAGACGCCATAGTGCGTGCATCGACGGCGGAGCCAGCCCATGCGTCTTGAACGCCGCAGCGAGACCTCACGCGCGGCACTCGTGCTCGCACCGCTGGCCGCACTGGCCTTTACGCTGGCCGTGAGCTCCTTGCTCGTGGCGTGGGCCGGCGCGCCGGTGGGCAAGGCTTATGCGCTATTGCTCGAAGGCGGCTTCGGCTCGCGCCTGGCAATCACCGAGACGCTGACCCGCGCCACGCCGCTGATCTTCACCGGCCTGGCCGCGGCGGTGGCCTTTCGCGCGCAGCTCTTCAACATCGGCGCCGAGGGCCAGCTCTACGCCGGGGCCATGGCCGCTGTCGCCGTGGCGGGCGCGGCCAGCGCGCTGCCCACGCCGCTAACGTTTATCTTGATGTTCCTCGCGGCCATGCTCGCTGGCGCCTTGCTTTTGCTGGGCCCGGCGCTGATGAAGAGCCGCCTGGGTGTGGACGAAGTCGTGACCACGCTGCTCTTGAACTTCATCGTGCTGCTGGCGGTGTCGGCGTTGCTCGACGGGCCCATGAAGGACCCCGGTGCGATGGGCTGGCCGCAAAGCCAGAGCCTGCCCGAGGCATTGCAGCTCGGCCGCTTGCTGGAGCGCAGCCGCGTGCATGTCGGGCTGCTGTGGGCCTTGTTCATGGCGCTGGCACTGTGGGCGCTGCTGCGCTACACGACCACTGGCTTCGAGATCCGCGCCGTGGGTGCCAGCGCTGAAGCTGCGGCCTTCGCCGGTGTGCCGGTGCGCTGGGTCATGGTCAAGGTGGCCCTGCTGTCGGGCGCGCTGGCGGGGCTGGCGGGCGCAGTGGAAGTGGCTGGGCGCACAGGCTACGTCACGCTCGACATGAGCCCGGGCTACGGCTTTTCTGGCATCGTCATCGCCATGCTGGCCATGCTGCACCCACTGGCGGTGGTGGCTGCCGCCGTGTTCGTGGCCGGCATGCTCGTCGGCGCCGACAGCATGAGCCGCGCGGTGGCGGT